>DASTAO010000301.1:0-10174 GCA_035712525.1 Kapaibacterium sp. (SeqCode) | reverse complement strand
GAGGGACTTTCGAAGATGGTGCCGGAAGGGATTGAAGGACGTGTACCATTCAAAGGATCGCTTTCGGAGATTATCTATCAGATGGCCGGTGGGTTGCGGGCAGCGATGGGATATACCGGTTCGGCAACGATCGAAGAATTACAATCGAAAGGGAAGTTTGTCAGGATCAGTCCGGCAAGCTTGAAGGAATCGCATCCTCATGATGTGACTATCACGAAGGAAGCACCTAATTATCATTTATAAGTATTAGGCGTCGCCTAAGGTTACTGCTTCGACTTCCTCTTCAGCACCTAATTCTTCAGATGCTTTGACGAGCTCGGGGAAGTAGTGTTCTTCGGCGATCGAGCGTGATAGGTACTCTGCCCAGTTGGTTTCGCCGGTGCCTTTTGTTACTTTGGACATATGTTTAGCTGCTGCTCGTAGATGCGAACGCTTCCAGTCAATGATCGTCTTATCTAACTTAATAAGCTCTTTTGCAAGTAATTGCAACGGTGCACCAAACTCCCCGGTGATCGCTAATTGATAGAGCTTTTGAAGATTCGATTCGCTCGATATTGCCCTTAGGGCTTTTTCGTATGCCATTCTGAAGGAATATGGCTCGCGCTTTTCATACATTTCATTGAGCCAGGTTAAATGTTTTTCTTTGAATTTAACGAGGGTTAATGTTGGCTCACCGGTAGCAATATCTCTGGCTGCGCGTTCCCAGTAGAATGTGGTGTCGGCGCCTTTTTCTGCTTTGCGTTCGAGACCGGCTACGATCTCGATAGCCCTGAACTGAGCGGATTGAAAACCACTCGCCGAGCCAAATGCTTTTCTGAATTCAAGAAATTCCTCGCTGCTTAGGCCATCGATGAGTACACTGAAGCTATCGGTAAGAAAACCCATGATACGATTACAGCGGGTCGCTGCTTCTAAGGCACGAGTAACATTCGTAGGAGATTCGAGCAAGCACTGAATACCTTTCTCCATTTCATGCAGGGTCAATCGAAACCAGAGTTCGGTCTGCTGATGATAAATGAGGAAAGTAAGTTCATCGTGATAATCCGTAAGCGGATGCTGTAATGAGAGCAGTGCATCAGTCTCGATATAATCGTCATAGATGACCTCACGGCGAATGGCGATGCTTTCCAGATTGTCGGCAGCACGATCGCCATAACGAGCAATTACCTTATCGAGAGCAGTTTGTAGGTCGTTCTTTTGCATTATTAGAATTCTCTTACTACTAATTCTTTGATCTGTTCACGGATAACTTTTACGCCCATATCGATCTCGTCGCGAGAAACATTCAGTGCCGGGCGGAAGCGGATCGAGCGATCGCCGCAGCCGATGATTATCACACCTTCATCGTAACACTTCTGCTTGAGTACATCGCGCATCTGGGCTTCGGCGACGGTGAAGGCACACATCAGACCTTTGCCACGTGGGTTTGAAATGATCGGTGAAAACTCGGTGGTAAGCTCATTTATTTTACCTTGCAGATACTCGCCTTGAATTTTGGCATTCTCTACAAGATTCTCATCGCGAATGATCTCAAGATATTTCTGGGCACGAACCATATCAACGAGATTTCCGCCCCAGGTCGAATTAATACGGCTCGATTTGAAAAAGACATTCTCGTGCACTTCATCGATACGCGGCCCGGCAAGCAAGCCGCAGACCTGCATCTTCTTCCCAAAGGTCATGATATCCGGTTGTACGAAATGCTGGTGTGCCCACATCTTGCCGGTTAAGCCGACACCCGTCTGAACTTCATCATAGATCAGAAGGGCATCGTTCTCGTCGGCTAAGGTGCGGAGCGTCTGGTGGAAATTCTCGCTGAAGTGGTTGTCGCCGCCTTCTCCCTGGATCGGTTCGATGATGATCGAAGCGATCTGATCGGGATAATTCATAAAGGCTTCCTTCATTTGCTTGACTGCTTGCTCTTCGGCATCGCGGCCTTTCGCCAGGTTTTGTTCGTTTTGAGGATAGAAGAGATACGGTGCGTCGATGCGGGGCCACTCTTTAAACTTCGGGAAATACATCGTTTTGTTCGGATCGGTATTCGTTAGCGTGAGCCCATATCCATTACGACCGTGAAATGAATTACGGAAGTGCATGACGAGGTGGCCTCGTTCATGTGTATACCCCTTCAGAAAATTGCGGCGGACTTTCCAATCGAAGGCAACCTTCAAGGCATTCTCAACTGCAGCACTTCCACCTTCGATAAGAAAGAGGTGGGGGAGATATTCGGGAATGGCGATCTGACTAAACGTCTCGACGAATTCAGCCATCTCGACAGTATACGCATCGGAGCTTGATGGCTTGTTAATGGCAGCAGTGAGCAGGCGCTCTTTGAATTCGGTCGTCTGCATTGCTGGATGGTTCAACCCAACGGGACCTGAAGCAAAGAAGGTAAAGAAATCGAGGAAGCGCTTGCCGGTACGGGCATCGTAGATGAAATTGCCATCGGATTTTTTCAGATCGACGACGAGATCGAAGCCATCGACGAGCATGTGCTTTTCGAGAGTCTCATGGACGCGATCGGCAGAGATATGCACCGATTTGCTGCCGGTATTTGTCAGCTCGGCCGAGACCTCAGCCGAAGCGCGGACTTCAACAATATTATCTTTAGTCATAGCCGAAACCCCTTTTAATTAATAATTTTAGCGAAATAATAGTATATCTAAGAACAAGGTGGCAGACTCAAACGTTTTGGCTTGTCCTTGAACGGCGATGTAACAACATATTGCTCCTTTTGTAAGATCAATCTGGGTCTTGAAGTCCTTCGCAAGCGCGAGGATGGGTACCATGATATTAATACGTTGTTCTTTCAGCTCGATAATCCTTACGATGTCTTTACGGTCACAGAATCAGATGCTTATGAATTGGTGATAAGTGGTAGCTCGATCGCTTCGGATTCATCTAATCTGGTGACGAAAGCTTTTCAGCGTTGCTCGGATGCTGCCGGTGTTCCGCTTCCGAATCTGAAGATAGAATTACAAAAGCAGGTGCCTCACGGAGCCGGGCTCGGCGGTGGTTCTGCCGATGCTGCGAAGGCGATTGAGATATTTTCGGAGTTGGTGGGAGATCTAGAGCCGATCGAGCAGATGAAGATAGCTTCGTCGTTAGGAGCCGATGTGCCATTCTTTCTGCTAAACCATAATGCCGCCGTCGCTTTCGGAATAGGGGATGTGCTTGATCCTGTTTTTCTCGACATCAGATATCCCATTGTGATCGTCAAGCCGAGCAACATAATAATCCCGACGTCCGCTGCATATAGCGCGATACGATTAGAGGATAAAGCCCCAACGGACTTTCTTGCGGTAATTGATCAACCGCTAACTTCCTGGAGTAAAACCATTACGAATGACTTTGAAGCAGTTGCATTCGATATGCATCCTAAGTTAGAAGCCCTTAAGCATGGGTTATATGATAGCGGAGCAGGGTTTGCGTTGATGAGTGGAAGTGGCAGCGCTTTTTTTGGGGTCTATGAAAATAGCGAAACGGCAGAAAAAGCAATAGAGAACTTTCAGAAGGATGAAGATTTGCAGGTCTTTCTGGCGAATGATTATCTAAGGCAGACGGAAGGGATTTCGTAGCGCGTACGGGAATCGAACCCGTGTCGCGGCCTTGAGAGGGCCGTGTCCTAGCCGCTAGACGAACGCGCCAAGCTACGATGCGGCAATACTACAAATTTGGGGAATATGGGGTTCCTTCGGCAAATGACCTATCTTGTCATTCCAAACGGAGTCCGCCTAAGCGGACGATGTGAGGAATCTGTAAGAAGTCTACATTCTAAAAATCTCTGAGATTATTAAGTTATATCCTCGTCACAGATTCCTCCCGTTGGTCGGAATGACAATGGTATAGGTGTTATTTGATTGAGATTTGAGTATGATGTCACTGCCGAGTGAAGCGAGGAATCCCCCGAAGTATTCGCGAATACCTCAGGGGATTCCTCACATCGCTGTACTCCGTTCGGAATGACAGAGGCCTGTTATGGCAATGAGATCGGAAGCTCTGCGGCTTTGCCGGCTTCTATATGAACCTGTTGCTTCTTGATGAGATCTGGAGCCCATTTGTAGGATTCGATTCTTCCTTCAGCATCTTTTACTTGTTCGACGTTCCAGTTGTCCCGCCAGATGGTTATGGTGTAATCGCCGGGTGAAATATCTTTGAGATTGAAATTGCCGGAGGTATCGGTGACTGCGTAATAGGGATTATCGGCTACGAATACATAGCCTTTCATCCAGGGATGGACGTCGCAACCGATGGATAGTAATCCAGGTGTTGAGAGATTGACTTCTCTTGGCGGGGCGCCTTCGGGTTGGGCTTCATTGACGATGGTCTCAGTACCCTTGAGGATATGATAGTTATGCAGAGCATCGTCAGAATTGGTGACTACCAGCTTTTCTCCGATCGGAACAGCTTGCACGTAGGGTAAAAATGCGCAATGATGCTGGTCTAAAACGGGCTGTGTCTTTGTGAAGGCTTTTCCTTGGGCTATGTGCTCGATGTAGACAATGCAACCTGATATTCCGGTACCGTTTCCTGGCAGCGCTGGGTTGGGATGGGAGACGCCGCAGACGGACTGATCTTTTTGAGTCTCAATGGCTGGAGTCGGTGATTGCGATGTGGAGAGTGTTATCTTGCCATGAACGCTGCCACCGTTTGTAACGGAGATCGTTTGATATCCGGTTGTTGCTGCTTGCTCATCATGCTGATCTTTCTTTGAACAGGAGAGTAATGCGAGCACGAGTAGTAGAAAAAAGTATTTCATCAATTAGCTTAAGGATATAAAAAAGCCCCGCTAGAAAACGAGGCTTTTTTATTTTAGTTACAGGTTTCGTTAGTTTGAAGCAAGCTTTTGTTTTTTCTTGGTTACGAGTGAGCTTTGCTTTTTAACGTCTGCTGCCGGAGCACGGGTGGTCGATGCCGGTTTTGCAAGCATTGTCGTTGCATCCGGCACTTCCATTCTGGCAAGGGCTGCTTCATAATCACCATTTGGCAAAATGAATTTCGGTGAGCCACCGATGACAGCGTATGGCGTTGGCTGCGGGTTGGCGTCGTTACCGATCGAATGTAAATACTCCTTTACAGCTGCGATCTGCATCTGGATATTACCTCCGAGAATTTCCGGATCAGCAGGAGCCGGCTTTCCGCTTGCCCACCAGAAGGCTGTCATCGGGGTTCCGGGCATGATCGAATCAGGACGGGCAAGCCATCTACTGATCCAATCCGGGCGCATTCTCTTTTTCACATTTGAAAGATCTGGTGCTTTAGCTGCTGCTTCACCAGAACCATTGACATAGTGGCACGATAAACACTTAAGCTTATCAAAGAGCATTTTGCCATACGGTACAAGCGAGCTATTGACCGGATACTCATAGCTTGTCATGACAAGCTGACGTTTATGGGTAGCAAGGAAATAATTAGTAGCAGTCGATATCTCGACATCGCTAAAGCCGAACGTTGGCATGCGCATCTTTACAAGCGGACGAATCTTGAACGGCCCGCTGAGGAATTGATGCAGCCATCCTTCTTGAACTCTGGTGCCTTCGGTACCGAGGTTCGGAGGAGGGAAGTAGGCAATGTTCTGATCGCCGGCAAATTTTGTGTTTATGGCATCGGCAACGTAGCCACCGGCACCTTCGACTTTATGACAGCCGGTACAATTATTCCAGTGAATAAAGGCTCGGCCACGATCGACGTTACCCTGTATCGGGTCACTTGCCAGATCGCCATAACCCGGTGCGACGAACATACCGGTCTGCGATTTCAGGAAGATCGAAAGGGCATAAGCCTCTTCGGTGCTCATCTGGAAGTTCGGCATCTTCTGAGCCAAACGATCAGTGGCGTAGACTCTGGAGTTCATCATCTTGCCGACCGTCCAAGTATACCAATCCTGATACTCATGAGTGAAGTGCTCATCGTAATGACCGAGCGGTAAGCCGGCTTTCTCAAATTTGGTGCGCCATCCGCCGAGCGTCTTTTCATCGACATCGCCGTAAGAAAGCTCACCTGGTGTTTTCTTACCGAACGTCGCAAGGCTAACGGAAACTTTCGATTCCTTTTCCATGCCATTTATTTCATGACATCCAAAGCACCCATAGGTGCGGACGAGATTTGCACCGGTCTTCACTTTTGCTTCGGAGAGATCGCCATCGAAAGAGGTAGTAACGGCATCATTCGAACCAGTATGAGACATTACATACGCTGTAAGGTCTGAAGCTTCCTGATCCGTCAAACGTAAGCTTGGCATTCTGGAATGTGCCTGATAATTCTTCGGATTCTTTAACCAATCAAAGAGCCAATCGGCAGTAACTTTTGAACCTTCTTTATTAAGATCGGGTCCGAAGCCATTGGCTTCTTTAACTCTGGAGTTGGCCTGATATTCATCGATCGCATGGCAGGCAACGCAGCCGGCGTCGAAGAATGTCTGCTTACCGCGAGCAACATCGCCGCCACCAGCGTTATGAGCGATCGGAACGTAAGTCGAAGCCTTCGATTGATCTATGATGAATGCCGTAACTGCTTGTGCTTCGGCATCGGAGAACATGAAGTTCGGCATGCGGGTGTTATGTGACCAGCCGCGGGGATTCTTGATCCACTTGAACATCCAATCAGCCGTAACCTTCTTGGAGACATTAGTAAGCGACGGGCCTTGTCCGCGCCAATCTTCCATACCCGGCATACTGTGGCAGCCGTAGCATCCAAAATCGACGAAGAGCTTTTTACCCATCGAGATGTATTGGGCGCCGGCAAAATCGAACTTACCACTATGACAATTCTGGCAGCTTGCCTGGGTATAGTGGCCGGTTAAGAGCGGCTGTTCCCAATGGTGTTCGAAGCCGTGAGCGAACTCCTCGGAAACAACTGACGGGCCCTGACCCTGATGGCAGGAGGTACAACCGAGGACACCAGGTGCAGTTGGTTCACCAACTTTATGGCCTTTGATGAAAAGATCGACATTCGGATGCATGCGGTATAATGCCGAAACAACAGCGACGGTAGTATCCTTTTTAACGCCGATGGTTTTGACAGTATAGTGTTCGTCGTTATACTTGTTGTTCTTAAGCCAGGTTTTGATCTCTCCTTTATCAGTAGAAACGAGAGTATCGTTCTTGAAGAGGGGATCGGCATAGCTTAAATGGCACGATTCGCAACGATCGACACGCATCTTCAAATTATTAAAATTAGTCTTTTCATAATTGAAGAGTAGCGTTTGCTTGATAGCGATCGGCATCTTGTCGGTTGCTTCGATCTTACGATCGATGGCGATCACATTTGCAAAGACCGAATCATATACTTGCTGAGCTGCTTTGACGCGCTTTTGGAATGGAGTGGCCTGATCTTCGAGCGACTTACGCTTGGTCTGTAAGTCAATAACGATCTTATTCTCCTTTGCCATTTCCGATTCAAGCTCATGATACTCTTTAGCTAACTTTACAGTATCTTCGTGATGAATGCGGGCTTCGTCCAGGTGGTAATAGACTTCGTCGCCGGTGCTCTTAGTGAAAGTATAATCGCGCTGAGCTTTTGCAATGTCCTTATCCAAATCTTCCATCTTTGAAGCAATGGAAGTAAACTTATCACTTTCTAAGGCGCTCTTCGCAGAAGAGAGTTCTTTACGAACCGACTTGCGGACATCTGCCGGAATCTTACCGATCTCTTTTTTGCGCTCGATATTCAAACGCGAGATCTTGAAATCCTTGAAGTCGGCCTGAATATCCTTCCACGGCCGGCGCTGGAGTACCTCATCGAGTACCGCCCACACTGTGAACGCAAAGAGCATAATGGCGAGCACACCATAGATCTTGGTATATGAACGTTGCTCGACCGGAACGCTCCGCCTATAGGCAAACCATTTTAACGGTCTGAACCACGGAGCTTTTTTCGGCGCTTGATTTGCCATAGTCTTATCTCAAATTCCGTAAAGAGAGAAAAATCTTAAATATTAAAGAAGAGGTCGTGGCCGATGCCAAATACCCAGACGTACTTGATATTAAACGCAAGTCTGAGGAACATCTTGATCGGCAAGCCAGCCATCATCATGAACAAGCCAGCAGCACCGGCGAACTTCCAGACACCCATTTCCTTAAGAATGGGCGAGACGGTTTTGTATTTCTTCCAGATCCACATCGGGACGCCGACAAGAAATCCGCCGACGAGAAGGGCACCGAGTCCAACCTGCAATAGATTGAACGAGCCATCGATGTTCTTCGAGGGGATACCAAATATCCAATCGAAGAAGTCCACGTTGGTAAGCGCGACTATTCGGTGCGTATCCCAGAATTCCCAAGGCCAGAAGAAATACCAACCCGGACCGCGCATGAACGTACCAAGCACGATAAGGGCTACCCATAAGATCAGGAAGCCGATGCTGAATACGCTGATCGCAAACGGACGCTCTTTGAAGGTATAGTATCCGTTGCCTTTTGGATTAATATCGATATACGGAATAAGAATCAGGCCGACAAGGATAAACGTCGGAAGCATAACGCCGGCGATCCAGGGATCGAAATACACGAGCATCTCCTGCAAACCGAGGAAGTACCACGGTGCTTTCGAGGGGTTTGGTGTAAGTGTCGGGTTAGCAGGCTCTTCGAGCGGCGCGTTGATCGTGATCGACCAGACGGTCAGGATGATGAGCACGAGGATCGTCGCGAGAAACTCGATCTTGACGAGGTATGGCCATACCTGTACTTTATCGGCTTCTTGAGCTTCCTGAATGCCCTTTCGATCGTTACGGCGTGCTTGCGAATAGGCCAGCCAGCAGTAATACGAGATCAATATCATCATCAAAACGATCGGAATGTTATCCGGTTTGCTGACGATGAGCCAAAAATTATGAAACGCTTCACCCATAGTATTTGCAGTTCAAAAAATCTAATTAATGATTCGCTCGCAATGACATAGTGGTAATTATTTCTTCAGCCACGGGGGCGGGGCTTTTGCTCCACCCGGTGCAGCACCTGCGGCAGGGGCAGCGCCACCAGTAGCAGCTGGTTTTGCAGCAACCGGAGCAGCAGCTGGTTTTGGGGCAGCAGGGGCTTTTGCCGGAGCTGCTTTGCCATTACCGTTAGTCGAAACACCCTTGATCTGAGCGAGGCGTTTTTGTGCCATCTGCTCAGCAATGTATTTTGCACCGGCACTGGCTTTGGTATCCATGACCGGGCCTGAGATACCACCGTCCTTACGGACACGCCAGAAGTGGACGGCCATAAGGGTGGCAGCTATGAAGGGAAGGAAGATGCAATGGCCGACGTAGAAGCGAAGCAATGTCGGTTCGCCTACCATCGTACCGCCAAGAAGAATAAACCTGATGTCGTTATCCGGACGCAAGCCGAGATAATTCGAGAACGGTCCTTCCGAACCTTGCAACGGCACAGCACGAGCCATGTTCGTACCCACGGTCACAGCCCAGATTGCAAGCTGATCCCACGGTAAGAGATATCCGGTGAAGGAAAGAAGGAAGGTTAAGAGCAATAAGATAACACCGACGCCCCAGTTGAACTGACGCGGCGGTTTGTACGAGCCGGTCAGGAAGACACGGAACATGTGCAACATGACGGTGATAACCATGGCATGGGCACCCCACCGATGCATATTCCTGATAAGCGGACCGAACGATACATCATTCATCAATGCCTTCATATCGCCGAATGCGAATGCTTCGGTCGGGCGATAATAGAACATCAGGATGATACCGGTGATCGTCAGGACGATAAACAGCAGGAAGGTGATACCACCCATACCCCAGGTGTAGGCATAATTCGTCGCGTGACGAGTTACTCGAACCGGATGCAAATGCAGAAAGACGTTATCGACGATCTGCAGCGCACGGTTACGCTGGTTATCCTGATAGCCGTGACGGAAAATGGATTTCCACGCTTCGTGCTGCGTGATATCCTTTTTCAGCTTATCCAGCGGCGGTGGCTTCGGTGGTACAAATGGTAATTTGGCCATATTGGTACTATAAACTTTTTTCTATACTCTGAAGGCGATGATACTTATATCTTGATGAAGGCATCGGGTTTATCCCAATCGCCATTCTCGAAACGATAGGTAGTGCCTTTATCGACAAGCAATTCGCCTGCTTCGGTAAGTGTGATCTTAGCGCGTTCGAGCGGACGTGGGGCAGGGCCTTCGAAGTTGATGCCGTCCATGTGAAAACCTGATCCGTGGCAGGGAC
>DASTAO010000300.1:0-10782 GCA_035712525.1 Kapaibacterium sp. (SeqCode) | reverse complement strand
GCTTGTTATGCCATTGAAGTGGTTGGTGACTATTTATATGTATCAACGCCAGATGGGATTTATCGCTCATTAGACGATGGTGACACCTGGAAATTGCTTTCATTCGGGCAACCCCTTGCGCCCGTTGAGTATTTTTTTCCTATCAATAATACCCTCTATGGTAGCACCAATAAAGGGCTGTACCGATCAGATAATTATGGAGATACCTGGAGCCTTGTTGGAGTGTTCCCAATAAATGCTCAGGTGCTGACATCGTTACAATTAAACAATGCTGTTTATGTTGGTACCTATGAGGCCGGCTGTGCTTTTAAGACAATTGATAATGGTTATTCTTGGCAGAACTGTAGTGGGGGTATGTCGGTCGAAAATATCACTTCCATTTCCGGAATTCACGATAATGTGTTCGCAGGTTCTTATGATGGTTTGTTTTATTACTCCTCAAATAGTGGTGATTCATGGAATGCACCTAAACCAACAATAGGTCAAAGTTCGATTGATGACATTTGTGTCCTTAATGATAGCAGTGCTCTTATTGCACAGTTTGAGATGCGAAGCACAACTAATAAGGGGCAGACTTGGAAATTATTGGTAGACAATACCTATATCTCGTGCTTTTGTAGAATGGGTGATAAAATATACTGTGGTGCCGAAGGAGTATATCGTTCTACCAATCAAGGTGCAGCCTGGGAGTTACTGCCAAATTTGCATAATGTTAGAGTTAATTCAATAACCACTGATGGAAGCAGTCTCGTTATTGGTACTGACACTAACGGAGTGTTACGGTCAATTGATGAAGGGGAGCATTGGATGGCGCTTAGCAATGAGCCTGGTTCTGAAATCAGAAGTGTGCTATTTGTCGACTCTGTGTTGTATGCTACTGTCACTGATAATTATACCGCTAACATTGTTCGAACAAGCGATTTTGGGGACACTTGGACAACTATTACCGATGGATATAATACCCAATTGTATTCCTCTCCATTCCTCAACCATGTTATTTTTGCGTTTGGTGAAGGTGTTGTTGGCCTTTCTTTTGATCGAGGTGATCGGTGGAATAATATTAGTGATGGACTCCCTAGTAGAAGTGTCACTTCGTTATATGTATCAGACCATTATGTCTATGCTGCTATTTTTAACCGAGGATTGTGGCGAAAACTCCTTTCGGAAATCTTTCAGTTTGATGGCTTAAAACAGCCTACTGCTACAAAGGAATGTTCTGTATATCCAAACCCCTCCAACTCGTTCACAAGAATATCACTACATCAATCGGAAGATGAATTTGTGCAGATTAAGATAATTGATCTTTTAGGGAATATTGTAGCAATTCCTTATTCAGGTAAGTTGAATGAAGGTGATCATTCATTTGATTGGAATGCTGCAACGGTGCCGTCAGGAATATATCATTGTATTGTTCAGAGAAACGGAAGCATCGAAGCATTACCGATCATTGTGAGCCACTGACATCCTCATCTCAAGTATCTTCTTCTCGGTTTCATTAGTCGCTAAAGAGACTGCTTTTCTAAACGAGTCCTGAGCTTCATCGCTCTTGCCGAGCTTTTGTAATGCGTCTCCCAATACCGCATGATACAAATAATAATTCTCCAGAGGATGCGCTTTCAGTAATTCTATTTCTGCCTCCGGGCCATGGACTTTGCCTACCGATACTGCCATGTGTAAGGCTACGATCGGGGTTGGTTGTAGGGCATAGAGTCGTTTGTATAAGCCGAGGATGGCGGCCCAGTTGGTTTGCTCGAAAGATGGAGTGGTGATATGAAGGGCTTGGATGGCGGCTTCGAGGTGATAGGTGGATTGATGATCGTCGAAGACCGATCGTTCGAAATAGTAGAAGCCATTGGTGATCAATTCCTGATTCCACTTTGAGCGGTCTTGTTCGGAGAGCAGTACGATCTCGCCAAGTTCATTAATGCGGCTATCGAAGCGCGCTGCATGAAAGGTCATTAGCGCGACGAGAGCATTTGCTTCAGGCGAATGAATGTCCGGGTGCTCGGCAATGAGTAATGCAAGGCGTAACGCTTCGAGGCACAGGTCGCGATTTATTACACCTTCACTATCAGTACGTTTATAGCCTTCGTTGAAGAGGAGATAGAGCGACTTCAAAACAGCATCGAGCCGTTCGGCGATAGCTTCACGAGAAGGGACTTCGAGCTCGATGCTATTATCTCGGAAATATTTTCTGACGCGTACCAACCGCTTTTCGATGGCTGCTTCATTCGCTAAAAACGCATTGGCAATTTCTCTGACGCTAAAACCGCAAAGCGTTTTAAGCACGAGTGTGATCTGCGATTCGACAGGTATGCCGGGATGGCAGCAAGCGAACATCATTCGAAGTTGTGAGTCCTCGATCTCCCAAGATAGAAAATGCTTCTCGATGCTCAATGTTTCTGAGGCAGCAAGCATGCCGGGGAGTGCATCGAGATCTTCTTTCGCTTGGATGTTGCGGCGGCGGATCCAGTCGATCGCTTTGTTCTTTGCAACACGGTGCAGCCAGGCCGTAGGATTTTCAGGAATGCCACGGAATGACCAGGTATCGAGTGCGGCAATAAGGGTATCCTGAACGATATCTTCTACAACTCCGAGTTTATTGAGTCCGAACGCTCGGGCAAGCGAGGAGGCTAATTTACCCGATTCGGTTCGGAAAAGATTTTCAACGACTTCATGAGTTGTCATCACCGATCATCTATAACGACTCAATGCTGGCATCGAATAGACTTCATAATGATGCAGCTTTGTCGCCGGATCGTTTGCGAGGAGAGTATCTAATTCTTCTCTGGTATCGACCTCAATAATACCGATGCCATAGCCACCATCGGGAGCCATAACTGGTCCCATCGCGACCATAATACCTTTCTCGACATACGGAGCCCAATAAGAGATATGTTCCAGCATGATATTGCGCTCTTCAGGAGTCATATCCAGCACAAACGATTCGCGAGGGGGCAATAACTTTAAGAAGAAATATTTCTTTTCCATATCTTAGCTCATGTAATATGGTATGCGTTGTTCGGACATTTTCTGTTCGAGGCGTTGAGCAAGCCACTGAAAATATTCGGCAAGATACGGATCAGGTATGCTTTTGCGCATATTTAAAAAGAACGGTTCGAATTTCTGCCAGGTGTTAGTCACATAGTTGCCGAGCGTTTTATCGACAAGATCAATATCGATATATCGTTCATAGACCAACATTCCGAGCGATTCCATCTGTTGTGAGGCCTGAATGAAGACGATCTTTTGCTCTTCGGGCATTGCTTCGAATTCTTCGTCATTCTTCGGGAAATTATCGCGCCGAGTATAGTATATGATCTCGGCAAACTCGCGTGTATCGAATGTGCGCAAGGCTTCAAGGGTCAGCCGCTCGCGCCGATCGCGATTGACGGCTTTTACTTGTGCCAATCCGAAAATAACACCGACAACTAGCGATAGTGCAAGCGCAACATTCGCAATAAGGGTAACGATGGTTTCGAAGGGCATCCAATAGAATGATTGGTGAAGGGTAATTCAACGCCGATCGTGTTTGGGAGAATTCCCTTTAGTCTATGCCGTCATTCTGAACGCAGCGTAGCGGAGTGAAGAATCCCCTAAGGTTTTCACGACTATATATCATTCGCCACTACCTTAAGAGATTCTTCGCTTTGCTCAGAATGACAATGTCGATTACATTGCCTGCACCGGACGAACTTCCACAGAGCCGGTCGGCACCTGGAAGATCGGGCAGCCTTTGGCGATCTGGGCAGCTTCCTCGATGTCTTTTGCTTTGACGATCGAATATCCGCCGATGATCTCTTTGCCTTCGCTGAACGGGCCATCGGTAATAACGCCGCCGCTAGCAACGAGTTTAGCACCGGACTGAAGCGGAGCACCGAAATCTTTCAGCTTTCCTTCTTCCTGAAGCTTGCCAAGCCATGCTTGCCAGCGACCCATTTGTGCTTGCATTTCCTGAGCTGAAGCCGTTGAGCCATCCATTCCGCCGCGATATAAGAATACAAATTCGTTCATGATCGTATGTTAGTTAAGTTGAAAAAGACCTTCACGTCAGTGAAGGGGTTAATTTTAATACTATATCGGATGAGAAGGTAGATTCCGGACTGGGAATTTGAGATTTTTTGGGATTTATGGGGTCAGGTTACTTTTGATCCAATATCTTCTGTTTTTCGCGTTCGAATTCTTCCTTGGTCAGGACTTTATCGTCATATAGTTTCTTCAGCTTCTGCAAGCGATCTAACTGATCATTTGATAACGATTGCCCCTGTTGTGGTGGAGTTGGTGGAGGAGGAGCTGTTTGAGGAATCGTTTGGGGTGGGGGTTGCTGAGAGGTCCCTGCTGGGAATAGATCGTAGGTATGATATGGGTTATATTGCATCACCCATAAGAATGGCACGAATACAAATATGCCCCCGATAATTGCGCCTACATCCGGACGTTCGCTGCGAACAAGAACACCTTCAAAGGTATCATAACCATCCATTACAAGCCTTATTGAAGTAGAACTACCGACGATCTTGGTATCCGAATAGGTATAGGGTGTCATCCCCATATATTCATGATCCATGTATAACTTTGCACCTTCGGGTCTGCTGTGAATAACGGTAGTGCTCGAACAGCTTGATAAAAAGATGAGCGCCGTTGTGCACAGTATAAAAAGGATTAGTTTGTTATTCATAGTTACATTGTGGTTAGAGTTTCGGGGAAACAAAAATAAAGATACGAAAATATAGTACGTACCGGTGCGAATTTCTACTTGGCGTTTAGGCAGTCTTACTTCCGCACATACCGTAAGTGCGTAGCTGCCGGGCCATCAAGTACTTTATCAATTTTGAATTGCGGAGCGGGATCGTTTAGGTTCTCGAAGAGACGACGACCGCTACCAAAGAATACTGGTGCTAAGGCGATTTCAAGCTCGTCAACTGCACCAAGGTTCAAATACTGTTGGATCACATCTGCTCCACCGGCGATACGAATATCTTTCTTTCCAGCGGACTTTCGGGCCAACTCTAAAGCATGCTCGGGCCCGTCATTAATGAAGTAAAAGGTTGTCCCACCCGGGCGCTCCCAGGGTTCACGTTTCTCATTGGTAAGAACATAAACCGGTGTATGGAACGGAGCTTCCTCAGGCCAGCTCGCTTCGCCTTGATCGAACATTCGCTTGCCCATGATATTTGCGCCGATGCGTTCGGTCGTGCTGCGAACCAGATCATTTACCGGCCCGGTTTCGCCACCTGGCCCGAACTTCAGGTTCTCACGGAAGTATTGTTGATTAATAAGCCAGCTCATTAGCGCACCCCACTTAGCGCCCCAGTTTTTATAAGACGGATTTTCCATGGTCATTCCATCCGGCGCCATATAGCCATCGAGGCTGAGTGCAATATTAACAAATACTTTGCTCATGTTTTATAATTTATTGGGATACCAGTACAACTAACCCAGTAATCGCGTATAATTTAATTCTTACTCAGAAAGTTCGAGATGCAATTGACAATCTCTGGCCCTGTCATACTTATTCCTTTTTTGCCCAAAGACTTAACCTCTTGTTTTTAGATCTATTTATCCAATACCCCTTCAATGACGTTTGGGTGAATGAAAAAGTTATTTCACAAGAATCCTGATTCTTGTCAGTAGAAAATTCTCGCATAGTTACATGATCATGCTTCGGAAAACCTACTTCTAGGGAGACTCCTTTGCCATATCTATCATACGCATAAACAGCAGAAATTTCAGCATAATCATTCGCATCAGAAGTAAATCCTTTGGCTAGAATAAAAGTAATTGGATACTGTTCGCCGATCATTCCTTTCATAAGTTGCGGCCGCAGATTCGAGCGAAAATGTGCAAGGCTGTCAGTGCCGCCCTCAAAGATAGCATGCCCGTACGAATTAAGCATAGTCTTGATCTCTGAGTATTTAAATTCTGTTATCAGATCGGTTTCAGAACCCTTAGGAAAGATATTAATACCATTATGGAAAATCGTAGAATCGATAATATAATAGTCATCAAAATCTTGACTGAGATATGTATGATATAGCTCCTCGTCACTATTGATAGCCCACTCTTTTCTGAAGGGGCTAAAAGCCTTAATTCGTTTCTTCCTGGCTAATTTTTTGAATTGCTTCCAGCCTGTTTGGCTAAAGAGATCTTGAATGTCTATTCGATCTCCATTCTGAGCATTGAACGTGTAAAAATTAGTCCAGTAATGCATAGTCATTCCGTCGGCGGCACTATATATTTGTAATGACAATAGCTCAGAAGAATTCGAATGTATCCTGTAATTAATGATTACTTTTCTTCCATAAAGTCCTCCCATTGCACCATCTTTTGTGATTTCCTCGAAAATGTTCTTGTAGTGTTGAGGTAGTATGGCCAGTTCACTTAAACCGAGGAATTCATTTATCTTTCTCGAAGTAGTGGAATCATGACCATTTGAAAATATTGGATAAGAGAGATCTTTGCTTCGTGTCCGATTATCAATGCTAAAATATCCTTGAGCAAAAGCCGGAAAGGAGATACACAGACAACTTAAATAGAAAATAAGATGCAGCATACATCCTAAACATTACATAACTATACCAGTTGCTAGCTTTACCACTCGCTGAACTTGCTCATCAAACGTCAGATCACTCGTATCAAGGGCAACGGCATCATCAGCTTGCTTGAGCGGGCTGATGTCTCGTTCGCTATCACGTTTATCACGTTCAGCGATCTCTTTCTCTAATTGGGAAAGATCAGTCACTATCCCTTGTGAAGCAAGCTCACGAAAGCGGCGGTCGGCACGAACACGAGGGCTCGCAATCAGAAATATTTTTAATTCTGCATCAGGGAAAACTACTGTACCAATATCTCTGCCGTCGATCACAAATCCGCCGGCAGCACCAATATCCTGCTGAATCGAGACCATTCGTTCGCGAACATCGGGCCGTGCCGCTAATGAACTTGCGAGCGAAGCGATATCCGGGGCGACAAGCTCAGTTGCAACATCGGAGCCATCCAAGAGCACATTCGCATGCTCATCGATATCTATATAGACTCGTTCGAGTAAGCCGCCGATCTTTTTATCTTTTGCATCGGTCACACCCCATTGCTTACAATATAAAGCAAAGGCGCGATACATTGCGCCAGTGTTCAAATGCCGGTAACCGAGTTGTGATGCGACAGCGCGAGCAGTCGAGCTTTTGCCCGAAGCAGTAGGGCCGTCGATGGCAATGATGATACCGTGCTGTCTCACTTAGTTACTGCGGAATTCGGTGCTGACGACCGTGAGTTCGTTGGGATAAGTCATCTTTCCGATCGGTGTTGAAAGCGTCGGCTTTGCTTTTAGTGAAAGATGGGAAACGCCATTTTGTCCGCCGATGGCAAGAGCAAGATTCAAGATGTCGTTCTAGCCCTTGTTTGCAAAGAATTGCTTTAGATCGACAGAAGCTTGTAATGGAATGATCGTGGTCTGTCCACCATCAGGAAGCGAAACCGGAGCGCCGATTCCACCGGAGATAGTCTCGTGATCATCGATCAAGAGGCGATAGGGAAATTCCGAAAGCGAGAAGGCTGAAAGATTCGACTTCGGATCGTGCTTGTTTGGATTGCGAGCGGCGACATTGAGAGTAAAGGTCAACGGAAATTTTCCGGAGCTAAAGGCCTTTGTCAGATTCAATCCATCGACGATACTGAAATCCGTAATCGAGTGCTTAGTCGAAAGGTTAATGCCTACCAAATTAACATTGATAGCATCCTGTAGTTTGAACTCGGCGCGAGTAAGTCCGGCAAGCGCATTCAATGTTGCACAGGAATTAAAGGTTATGAGTGACGCGGTGAAGGCGGCAAAAAGAACGATCACCGTTACAAACGGAATAATAGGTTTTTTCATATTTAAAGATAACGTGAGAATAAATGGGATGTTCCTCGGGGAGAAATTATTTTCTGTTAATGCTGCTACACTCGCAGCGAACCACGAAAACCTCGGGCGGCATAATATGATTCGGCGCCGTTGTGATAAGTAAAGACTGTATCATAGCGACGATCACAAAAGAGCGCGCCGCCAAGCTTTCGGATGTTCGAAGGTGTTGCGATCCAACTCGAGGTCTTTAAGTCGAATTTACCGAGCTTTTGTAGATCGCGATATTCATCTTCCGTTAAGATCTCGATACCCATATCCGCCGCCATACTCATGGCATTATTTTCAGGCTTATGCTCTTTGCGTGATTCCCAGGCGGCAAGATCAAAGCAAAGGCTTCTGCGGCCCTTCGGGCTTTCCTCGGAGCAATCGAAGAAAATGAATTCACCGGACTTTTTATCAACACCGACGACATCAGGTTCGCCACCGGTACGCTCCATTTTCACAAGCGATATTACCTTTCCTTGATCTGCTTCGAGCTTCGATTGTACGTCCTCCCATAAAAGGCCCTTATGGCGATTCTTGTTTTTTTCGAATCGGGATCGTAGAGTGGCGAGGAGTTCAGTATTCCCTGCTGAAGATAATTGTTTGCTCATTTTCTATAGGCAGAATAGTCTATAAGTCGGTTCTATGACTGCTTTGGTTACTTAACCTTGCGACAGTTGATATTTGTTGCATTTTTTCCCGAAATATCCATTGCCTATAGTCATACTTAGCTCTTATTATCGGCCATACGATCAGAGCATAATGAAAAATTAACAGAATGGTAATATTGATCGAGCATCAATTATAGGGCTTGCAATGTTTTTACAACTGCTTTTTACAATCTTTTCAAGCCATTACTACTAATTTATGAAATATTTACTGGCAACAACAATCTGTTGTTCGGTGCTGATGATGTTTGGTTGTGGGAAAAAATCCGACACCACACCCGGTTCCGATTCGACAAATACTACCGCTTCACTAACCGGTGCCGGTTCCACCTTCATTGAACCAGTCATGACTCACTGGGTAGCCGAATATGGCAAGGCAACGGGTGTGAAAGTGAATTATCAGGGAGTCGGCTCCGGAGCTGGGATCAATAACCTAATTGATAAGACCGTTGATTTTGTAGGAAGTGATGCGCCGATGAATGCGAATGAACTCGAACGCGCTAAAGATCCGGTTATTCATATTCCGGCCGTTATCGGCGCAGTCTGTGTTTGTTATAATGTGAGCGGAGTAGAATCACCGCTTAACCTTGATGGTGAAGTTATCGCAAATATCTTCCTTGGTAAGATCATCTACTGGGATGATGCTGCGATCAAAGCTTTAAATAAGGGGGTAAAATTACCTCATGAAAAGATCTTTACCGTTCACCGCTCTGACGGATCGGGTACGACCGCTATTTTCACTAACTATCTCTCAAAGGTTAGTTCAGACTGGAAAACAACAATAGGTGAAGGCAAGACCGTTAATTGGCCTGAGAACGGACTTGGCGGCAAAGGAAACGCCGGAGTTGCCGGAATCTTAAAGGAGCATGCAAATTCGATCGGTTATGTAGAACTTGCCTACGCCGAGCAGAATAAGATTGCGTATGCTCAAGTTAAAAATTCATCAGGTAATTTTATTGCACCATCGGTTGAATCGGCAAGTCTTGCTGCTGATGGAATGCAGCTTCCGCCTGATATGATCGCCTGGATTACGAACACTGCTAATCCTCAGGGATACCCGATCACCGGTTTTAGCTGGTGCATTTTTTATAAGAGCGCTGCTAAATCACCCGAAGTGAAGAAATTCATCCATTGGGTAACCACCGACGGGCAGAATGATTGTAAAGCATTATACTATGCCCCTATTCCAGAAGCTATCCGAAAAATGGAAGCGGCGGCGATGGATGCAACGGCTGCAAAGTAATTGGTTGATACTCCAGTTCCTTACTTAATTAGAACGATCGAACTCTCGGAAGATCATAGTAATCTTCCGAGAGTTTTTTTATCCTTAGTGTACCATTTTATTACGAAGGATGTATCGTGTTAGAATGCTGAGGATAAGTATGAATGATATGAGTATGAGTGCACCGGCGAAGGCGAGGTTATGGAGCGACTCCCACGGAGACGTAGCATACTTATAAATGTTTAATGGCAAGGCGTCGATCGGTTCGTCGATCGCCATACTAAAGGTCATGTTGCCAAAGGCGGTAAAGAGCAGCGGAGCTGTCTCACCCGCGATCCTCGCAATGGCAAGCATTATACCTGTAATAATACCTTCACGCGCGGCCGGAAGTATCACGCTGAACATTGTTCGCGCCTCAGAAGCACCCAATGCTAATGACGCCTCTCGAAGCCCGTTCGGTACCAATTTGAGTATTTCCTCAGTTGTGCGGATGATCGTTGGGATCATGATTATTCCTAAAGCAATACTACCTGCAAACAAGCTAAAGGCATGGCCGGGATTTAACTGTGCCATCGGAAGGACCACAATAACATAGGCGAACAGGCCCAGAACAATGCTGGGGATGCTATTAAGCACATCGGTCAGCAGTCGAATGAATGAAGCGAGCTTCGATTTAGATTCAGCCTGATAAATTCCTCCGAATATCCCGAGTGGTATTCCGAAGATAGAGCCTAAGCCAAGCAATTCCAAAGTGCCTACTATTCCGTTAAGAAGGCCCCCATTCGGCTCGCCTTGTGGGGCGGGGCCATTAGTGAAGACGTTCAAACTTAGCGATGACACACCTTTGTAACAGACATATCCGATCACGAGCAGCATTGCACCGACCGTTAGTACTGTCGCGAGAATACAGATCACGATCATGATGCGGTTCGTTACCCGTCTGCGCCCTGATACTGTAAGCATCGATGAAAGAAAGGGTCTTCGGAGTAACGTACTCATCAGTTGATAGC
>DASTAO010000299.1:0-2412 GCA_035712525.1 Kapaibacterium sp. (SeqCode) | reverse complement strand
GGTGCATCCTAAACGGGGCACTTTCGCCATTACCGTTACCACGACCGGTGAGCTTATTGCCAAGAATTCAAAAGATATCAGGGGCCCTGAGGGTGTCCGGGCTATTGGCATTTGGCAGATGAAGCTATCGAATCTTGTTGCCGAAGGTACTCAGGTAAAGGCAGGTGATTTTGTTGCCGATCTCGATCAGCAGGAGATCGCTGCGAAGATCCGCGAAGCCCAGCTTAACATTCAGAAATCACAGGCTGAATATAACTCGGCAAAGCTCGATACAGCGCTTACGCTTTCACAGGCCCGTGAAGAGATCGTTAATCTCGATTTTGCTTTACAGCAATCGAAGCTCTTAAAAGAGCAGTCGATCTATGAGGCACCGGCAGTAAAGAAGCAGGTCGATCTCGATTATGAAAAAACCGAGCGTCAGTCAAAGCAGGCAAAAGTTAATTATAAAACAAAAGCTGCTCAAGCCATTGCAAAGATGCAGACAGTGGAAGCAGATCTGATGCGCGAGCAACAGAAGCTTCAATTGATGACCGATGTGCTGAAAGATTTTCATATCGTCGCCCCAACACCCGGAATTGTCGTTTATAGTCGTGAATGGAATGGGAAAAAGCGAGTTGTTGGTTCGACGATCAGTCCGTGGGATCCAACGGTTGCAACGCTGCCTGATCTCGATACAATGGAATCGATCACCTATGTAAATGAAGTCGATATCCAAAAGATAAAGAAAGAACTTCAGGTAAAGATCGGGCTTGATTCCGATCCAGATAAGAAATTTACCGGTATCGTTACGAGTGTAGCGAATATCGGCGAGCAGCGGCCGAATTCTGATTCGAAAGTGTTTGAAGTTCGTATTCTCATTAAGGAAAAAGATACAACACTTCGCCCTTCGATGACGACGAGCAATACGATCTCCGTCTCGACCATTCCAAATAAGCTATCAATTCCATTGGAATGCCTTCATCCGGAAGGCACACAAACGTTTGTGTATAAGCGCGACGGTGGTTCGCTTATTAAGCAGCAGGTTGAGATCGGAGTCACTAACGAGAACGAAGCAACGATCGAACGAGGCATAACTGAAAAGGATAATATCTATCTTTCTGCTCCTCCTGAAGATGAACGCAAGAAAGCAACTGTTCATACGCTTCCCAAAACCGATTCGACGAAGACCACCTCCCCTTCGGTGAGCTAATGACCCTTCCCGGTAATCTTAGTTATACACTCGCCATAGCTTGGGGAGCGATCTCGAGTAATAAGCTCCGGGCATTGCTGACCTCGCTCGGCATTATTTTTGGTGTTGGCAGTGTGATCTCGATGCTTTCGGTTGGGCGTGGGGCCGAGCAGGAGATACTCGAGCAGATGAAATTGCTCGGTGCGAATAACATCGTCATCAAGCCTGTGATCGAGCAATCCGAAGGAAAGATCGAAAAAGACGAAGATAAAAAGAAAGCGGAGAAGAAGCGTTTTTCGCCAGGCCTAACGCTTGAAGATGCTAAAAGCATTGCGAGTGTGATTCCAGGGGTAGTTGAGGTAAGTCCGGAGATAGTAATGGATCTTGCACTAGTTCGTGAGGGGTACAAGAGAACGGCAAAAGTTGTCGGTATTGAAAAGAGTTATTTTACAATGTCCGATTTTCATTTAGCGCAGGGGCAGTTCTTTAGTGATGCGCAGATCGAGATGGCTGCTCCGGTTTGTATTATTGGCAACGGGGTCAGAGCAAAGTTTTTCCCACAGGAAGAGCCGCTTGGGAAGACCATTAAATGTGGCAGTATTTGGTTGACGATCGTTGGGGTGATGGCTGAGCGATCAATTACCGACGAAGATATTAAACATCTTGGCATTCGTAATTACAATATGGATGTCTATACTCCGATTACTACAGCACTATTGAAATTCAAGAACCGCTCGTTATTGACCCGAAAAATGGTGATGGATGCCTCGCGTGGGGGAAACAATGACGACGATGATAATTCGAGTAGTCAGGATAAAAAAGATAAAAATTACAATCAGCTCGATAGGCTGACGGTTCGAGTCGCAGGTACTAATATCATTACCGGTATTTCGGAGACGATCACGAGAATGCTTGAGCGTCGGCATAACAAGGTGGTGGATTTTGAAGTCGAAGTACCGGAGATGTTGCTCAAGCAGGAACAGCGGACAAAGAATATTTTTAATATTGTGCTTGGTGCCATTGCGTCGATCTCGCTTATTGTTGGCGGCATTGGCATTATGAATATCATGCTTGCTTCGGTGATCGAGCGAACGAAGGAGATTGGTATCCGTCGTTCGATCGGTGCAAAGCAAAAAGATATTACAGTTCAGTTCTTAAGCGAAGCCATTGCGCTTTGTCTTGCCGGTGGTATTATTGGAATAATCTTTGGGATCGTCCTGAGTTATGCGATCGAAAAGTTTACC
>DASTAO010000298.1:0-16091 GCA_035712525.1 Kapaibacterium sp. (SeqCode) | reverse complement strand
TATTGAAAAGAGATCGGTAAATGCGATTTTGTATTGCAGACTGATCGAAGGAGTTAAAATCACATCGGCCGAAGCAGTATCGGTGCCGGTTACGTTCGTCGAATGATTGGCACCAAGAATAACGAGTCCGCTAAACTGAGCATAGGACATAGTACTAGCGCAGCAAAGAGTAATGGTAACAAGAATGGGAAATAATGCAGATCGACTCACGTATTACAAAAATACGAAGCTTTGGCTCTTAGCTTGCCGAGCCGTTGTATCTGGCAACGAACTGAGCTTCCCAGTGCCCAAAACTTCCATCAAGAATGTGCTCACGCCCTTCACGGACAAGCTCTTGGTAGAAGGCAATGTTATGGATAGATGCGAGAGTAGCACCTAACATTTCATTAGCGGTAAAGAGATGATTCAGATATGCTTTGGTAAAGTTCTGCGATGCATAGGAGTTGGTCTCAAGATCGATCGGCGAAAAGTCTGTCTTCCATTTTGCATTCTTGATGTTGATCTTGCCATTGCGGGTAAAGAGCTGGCCGTTACGGGCATTACGAGTTGGCAGAACGCAATCAAACATATCCACTCCGCGGGCGATACATTCGACGAGGTCAATCGGCGTTCCGACACCCATTAGATATCTCGGTTTATTCTGTGGAAGGAAATTAGTTGTGTGATCGGTCACTTCATACATGACTTCATTTGGCTCACCAACGGCAAGGCCACCGATGGCATAGCCGAAGGTATTGAGCTTCACCAATGCCTCGGCACATTGAGAACGCAGATCGTGGTGGACTCCGCCTTGCACAATTAGAAAAAGGGCTTGCTCGTACCCATGAAGCGGTTTGGTCGCATGAAAATGTGTGACTGCCCTCTCTGCCCAGTCGATCGTTCGCTTGACTGCTTTCTCAACGATCTTGCGTTCGGCATTCGATGGAGGGCATTCGTCGAGTGGCATCATAATATCCGGGCCGAGATCTCGTTCGATCTCGATGACTTTTTCCGGAGTAAAAATATGCTTTGAGCCATCGAGATGACTTTTAAACACTACTTCATCATTAGTAACTTTTCGAAGATCACCAAGAGAATACACCTGATACCCACCTGAATCTGTCAGGATAGCACCATCCCAATTCGAAAATTTATGAACGCCACCGGCATCACGTACAATCTGTGTTCCGGGACGAAGATACAAGTGGTATGCGTTGGCGAGGCATATCCGTGCACCCGTTTCCCATACATCACGAGGCAGTACCGACTTAACAGTAGCAAGCGTCCCGACCGGCATAAAGCATGGAGTTTGGATGCTTCCATGATCGGTTGCAAGAACTCCGGCTCGAGCTTTGGTTTGAGAATCGGTATTGGTGAGAGTAAAATTCATAATCGGCGATAGAGCTTTAGCTTACTTTTTATGCTGCGCCGACAATTTTTCCAACCTAACCTCTCTGGATGCAAGGTTAACTTCGGCTGCATCATTGGTGGCGATCAGTACGATCGCTCCTTCGGAGGCCTTCTTTTTTATGGTATCGAATAATAGTGTAATCCCATCAGCATCGAGGTTCGAACCAGGTTCATCGAGAAAAATGAAATCGGGTGAAAGGGCGAAGGCCATTGCAAGTTTTACCCGCTGCTGCATACCGGAGCTATACTGTTTCACGTGCCGATCGCTTGCGGCGATCTTTTCATCAAGGCCAAGTGAAGTTAATTGGGTGATGCACTCTTGCTGCCCTAATGCTTTTCCTTTTAATTCGCCTACAAATTGAATATGCTCGATTGCTGTCAGTTCACTATAAAGTTCAAGATACGGCGCCGCAAAACCTATATGGGATTGATACACATCTTCCGAAAGTGCTGCTCCGGCCTGCTGAAAGCTGACCGTACCTTTAGTGGGCGAAAGAACTTTGGCGAGAATTTTTAATAATGTCGATTTTCCGGTACCATTCGATCCTGTGATCGCAACAATTTCTGATGACGATGCTTCAAAGGAAACCGCCGAGAATAGTGGTGCGCCGGAATAGCGCTTGGTGATGCCGTCGGCAGTGAGTGTTACCGAAGCTCTCACAACTTAGGATTTTTCTTTCTTCGATTCTGCCGCTTCGATCTGCTTGCGACGTTCGAGACGCGCCGTGCGGCGAAACTCGGCGGCATTAAAGCGTCGCTTCTCTTCAGATGTCTGAGCTGTTAGCGGAGGCACCGGTACCGGATGGCCGATCTCATCGATGGCAACGAACGTCAGATAGCCGGTATTCACATGGCGATGATAACCAGTATGAATATCCTCTACTTCAACACGAACACCGACTTCCATTGAAGTACGAAATGCTCTATTTACACTTGCCCGCAAATGAACCACCTGGCCAAGCTTCACGGGACCGAGAAAATTAATTTCATCAACACTCGCTGTTACGCAAATACGCCCCGAATGCTTTGCCGCGGCAAGTGCTGCGCAAATATCCATCCAGTGCATTAACGTGCCGCCGCGAAGATTACCAAGCACATTGGTATCATTTGGCAATACCAACTCGGTCATTTCGATCTGCGAATCTTTTACTTTCTTTGCTTTTATCATACTCATTTGAGTGTGAGTTGTTGGCGCAGTTTTAAGGCTCGCTCGCGCTGCTCTTTGGTCGAATTCCCAAGAAATTTTTCATCGAAGGTGCCAAGTGCTTCCTGGGCTTCCTTCATTTTCTTTCGATCATACTGTACCTCGGCAATACGCAATTGCGATTCTACGGCACTCGGAGTGTCGTAATACGTCTCCACTACCCTACCAAAATATTGAATCGCCGATTTGGTATCGAGCAGCTTTATATATAACTCAGCCGAGAGAAGAATTTTTTGCCCAAGCTTATTGCGCAGTTCAGCAATGCGCATTTCAGCGCTATCGAGCAATTCTTTCTTGGCATTTGAATACTCGCGCAGAAACGTCTGATACTCATTGATAGCGTACTGAGTATAATTCTGATCGAGCTCGGCGCGCGGGGAAAGTTGATAATAACTTTCGGCGATCATGAACTGCGATCTTGGTGCAAAATCAGAACTCGGATAGCTGCGGCGAACCGAGCGGAAATCGACGGCGGCGCTGATATACGTCTCGCTATAATAGCGCGACATGCCTTCTAAAAATGTTGCTTCGGCAGCATATTTCGATGCAGGCCCTTGCAGGCGCACATCATCGAAGGCAGAAATGGCTTCAAGCCAATTTTTCTCTTCGTAGGCTTTTTTGCCATCGCTAAAACGTTGTTCGATCGGGCTTGCCATGTTCGAGGCTGGCTTACTGCCACCACATCCTGCAAGCACGATCAGAAAAAAGCCAAATATCGGTAAGTATCTTTTCACAGAAGGGATTTAACTACGAATAAGAAAAAAGAGTGCGATTATGGCTACCGCCCCAAGCCCGACAATGATCGGCTGTGCCGTCGATTCCCAGAATGAAGGTTCAGGTGATTCTGTCTTGACTTGAACGGGCATTATATTAAACTGGGACTGCCGGTATGTTTGCGAAGCAATAAAATTGAATTGCTGTGACGGCATTCCGGCTTGATCGAAGCTCAGCACGCCTGTTCCGTATACGGTTACTGCCACCGATTGATTCGGAATGATCTCACAATTCGGACAAACGTCATTATACTGAACCGCGGAAAGTTTTTTTATGACGATCGTGGCTTTCGGATTTGCAACTGCTCGTACTTTAATATAATCCTGCAGCCTTGGCACATTCGTATCAATGACGAGCCGAGTTTCTGTTTGACTGAGGCGATTGGCATTGCGAATCGAATCGATACCTCGCTCTATAAGCGTCGGATCGATACTATAAATGGATAGCTCCTTGCTCGAAGTACCTTGCGAAAACGCATTCGCCCTTGTAAAGACAAGGGCGAATGCGATAAAGAGAACTATGGTAATGCAGCGAAGCATTACCCGTAAATGCCACGAAGACGGAGTGTCTTGGCGACTTTATCAATAGCAATAATATATGAACTCAGGCGCAACGATACATTATAGTTTTTTGAATTGTCATGAACACGGCCGAATGCCTGTATCATGGCATCCTCAAGACGCTTATTAACTGTATCGAGATCCCAGTAATATCCCATGCGGTTCTGCACCCATTCAAAATAGCTAACTTTTACACCGCCGGCATTAGCAAGAATATCAGGAATAACCATGATGCCTTTAGATTCAAGGATGGAATCAGCACTGGCACTCGTCGGGCCATTGGCTCCTTCAACGATAAGCTTTGCTTTAATGCGTGAAGCATTTTCTTCAGTAATGCGATCTTCGCGCGCGGCCGGTACAAGTACATCAACATCAAGCTCAAGAAGCTCTTCGTTAGTAATATGATCGCCACCGGGGAAACCTTCAAGCATGTGATTATGCTCTTCGCTCCATTTGATCGCAGCGTCGATGTCGATACCGTTAGGATTGTAATAACCTCCGGTTACATCGGAGATCGCGAGGATTTTACAGCCTTGGTCTTCCAGCGAGGCTGCACTGACCGAACCGACGTTACCGAATCCTTCGACAGCCACAGTAGAATGCTTTGGAACAAGCCCAAGTTCATGCATACCACAAAGCGCTGAGTGCATAACTCCTCGTCCGGTTGCTTCTCTTCTGCCGCGGCTGCCGCCGAGTACGAGCGGCTTGCCGGTAACGACTCCAGGCTCGGTACGCTTCATGTGCATTGAATAGGTATCGAGTATCCAGGCCATAACCTGCTCGTTCGTATTGACGTCGGGTGCCGGAATATCACGATCCGGACCGAAGACATCAAGCATGTTCGCAGTGTAGCGGCGAGTGATCGATTCTAGCTGGCGCATTGTTAGCTTGCGAGGATCGCAGCGAACACCACCTTTAGCACCACCGAACGGAATATCGATGACAGCGCACTTCCAAGTCATCCAGGCAGCAAGCGCTTTTACTTCGTCAAGATTTACATCAGGCGCATAGCGAATACCGCCTTTGGAGGGACCGAGAATGTCATTATGAACTACACGGTAGCCCTCAAAAATTTCGATAGAGCCGTCGTCCATAGTGATAGGAATGGAGACGATGACACACTTAACTGGGGTTTTGAGGTAGTTGTATAATCCGCGGTCGAGTTGAAGAATTTCAGCAGCTTTGTCGAACCGCTCCATCATGGATTCGAGCGGGCTGTCATGGCCATTGGGTGGAGGTGGAGTGTTATGTTTTACCGGAGCCGGTTCGGCATAGTTCGCCGGACCTTCGTCGCTAAAGCGAGTCTTTTTTTCTTTTGACATTTTTTAGTTAATATAAGAAAACAAAGCCTAAAGGAGCTTAATAGTGGGCTTAAAACACCAATAGTCGCAAATTCTTTCCGGGAAAATGAGAAGATTTCGATACCGAACTATAACGGTCATAATCACGAAACATATATCATGATGCCCAACTCAAGTAGTAAAGCAAATGCTGTAACATCAGACAGCTAATACGACATTTGTGTTATTTAGAAGTCAAGCATCTGCTGTTTAGAAAGGTAGAAACAAAATGGGATACCATATACTCAGAATCTATCCCGCCAACTGAATGTTGTTTACTGCACCACGATGGCACTCATGATAACTTCTCCAACTATTTTTTTCAGTTATGTTAACTCAATACCGCTTGGCCACGAATACATTGTTATTACTCGATTATGATGGGACGTTAACTGGATTTAAGACAAAGCCGGAACTCGCTATTCCCAGCGGTGATGTGTTAGGGTTGCTTTCCAGATTAAGCCAGCATTCATCCCTGAAAGTCGTTATCACAACCGGTCGTAGCCCAGAAAGTATCGATGCATTGCTCGGGTCGTTACCGATCGATATTATCGCCGAACACGGGACGTTCATTAAGCAATCGGGTTCATGGGCACCCTTTATTACTGTCGATACTTCTTGGAAACCATTACTACTTCCGATTCTTCAAGCATTCGTAACAAAATGCGATGGTGCGTTTATCGAAGAAAAAACATACTCATTAGCGTGGCATTATCGTTCGAGCGATCCGGCAACCGGCTATATTCTATCCAGGAAACTTATCTCATTATTACACGATCATCTTCTTCAGCACGATCTTCGAATTCTCGATGGCAGCAAAACAGTCGAGATCTTAAGTACCAAAGCCGGTAAAGGAAAGATCGTAGAAACCTATATCAAAACGAAACCATACGATTATATTATTTCTATAGGCGACGACAAAACCGATGAAGAACTATTTCATGCCTTGGCTGATAATCCTAATGCTCTTACCGTGAAAGTAGGATATGAGGAAACCGTCGCTAAAACCCGCTTAGGAAACCCCGATGAAGTATTGCGGTTCTTACAAGAATTATGAGACTCAATCTTGCTCTGGTCGTTTCCGTTATTATTTCGGTTGGTATCGTTTCCACGGTTTTTACTCTCTACCAAATTTCAAACGAACGGGATAAACTGACGAATGAATTGGAATTAAAAACCGGACGGATCGCCGCTGAATTTATCGATGACGATCTACCCAAACTTGAAAAAAAAAGGAGTAAGGAATCCCGGTTTCTTTCCGATAGCATCGCAAAAAAACATCACCTGCTGGGGCTAGTAGTGTATTATAATACTGACAGCATTCTGATTTGTGATTCAAGTGTCAAATCATTGATTCCAAAATCGATCGATTATGTCTCTCAATCGATTACCGCCAATTCTCCCATTGGTAACACTATTAGTATCGGCGATACGACTGTCTATCAATATATTCATCCAGTGACGAGTGGTGAAACTACGTATGCCGTTATCTTTTATTCCGACGCAACCTATATCGATAATATTATAGGAAGTATCTGGTTTCGAAATTTTCTCCGATGGTTTTTTCAGGCGGTTGCCGTTTCGGTCGTGACCGTTATTATCATTCGTTGGGGGATTTATCGACCGCTACAGGCAATTGTTGAATGGGTAAAGGCAGCCCGCAGCGGAGCTGTCGATACACATTCCAAACCACCGGCTGGATTTCTTGCTCCGTTACATAAAGAAATTGTGGGTATTACGGCAGCGATGCAAGAAGCTAAAGCGATAGCTGCCGAAGAAGCGAAGTTACGGACGAGTTCCGAAGCGATCTGGACTGCCGAACGATTAAAGGCAGAGATGAAGCAACTATTGCAAGGACGTTCTCTTATCGTGATTTCAAATCGCGAGCCGTATATGCATGTTCATAGCGGCAAAGGAATTCAATGTGTTGTGCCGGCAAGCGGCCTGATAACAGCCATGGAGCCGATCCTAAATGCTTGTGGCGGGCTTTGGGTGGCTTCCGGTACCGGCGATGCGGATAAAGAAACGGTTGATGAACATGATAAACTCCAAGTGCCTCCTGAACACCCGAACTATACTCTGAAACGAATATGGCTAACCGAACCGGAGGAGCGACATTTTTATAGTGGCTTCTCGAATGAAGGATTATACCCCCTGTGCTTAATTGCCCATACCCGACCGGTATTTCGGGAAATTGATTGGAAATATTATAGACTGGTAAATGAACGGTTTGCCAAGGCAGTACTGGCCGAAGTATCTGACGAGGAAGCCCCACTTATTCTTATCCAGGACTACCATTTTGCCTTATTACCGGAATTAATAAAAAAAGCAAAGCCTAAGGCGAAGGTCGCAATTTTTTGGCATATCCCTTGGCCCAATCCCGAGTCGTTTGGCATCTGTCCCTGGCAAAAGGAAATACTACAGGGGATGTTAGGAGCCGATCTTATTGGATTTCATACCCAGTATCACTGTAACCATTTTCTCGAAACGGTCAATAAAACACTGGAGTCGCGGGTTTCCTGGGATGATTTTTCCGTTCGCCGTGGCGAACAGATAAGTTACACTCGTCCGTTTCCGATTAGCATTGACTTCTCAATAAAGGACACACAAAAAGCGGTTAGTCAAGCAAACCCGAGTGAACTATTGGAACCATATGGAGTCTCGGCAGGCATTCTTGGGATTGGAGTTGATAGGATCGATTACGCGAAGGGGTTACCGGAGAAATTTCTGGCTCTTGAACGGTTTTTGGAAAAGCACCCGGAATTTCAAAACCGGTTTACGTTCGTGCAGATCGGGGCCCCGAGCCGAAGTAACCTCAAAGCCTATGCTGATATTGTGGTACGAATCGAACGGGAAGCAGAACGCATAAATAATCGTTTTGCTACTAACCGGTGGAAGCCTATTCTGTTGCTAATGAAGCATCATAGCCACGAAGAAATTCTTCCCTTCTATAGAACCTCACAGTTCTGTATGGTTACTTCCCTCCATGATGGAATGAATTTGGTTGCAAAAGAATACGTTGCCGCTCGACATGAAAACGATGGAGTATTGATCCTCAGTCAGTTCACCGGAGCTGCCCATGAACTGCAAGGTGCTTTAGCAGTGAATCCATACGACATCGAAAAAATGGCCGATGCTATTTACTCCGCACTAACGCTACCCCCTCAGGACCAAACAACCCGAATGAAATCAATGCGTCAGGCAGTAATGACTCATAATATATACTATTGGGCATCGCAGTTGCTTCGGACTATGGTGGCATAAGTGATGTGGATTCACCCATAGTTATCTGCTTGAATTACTATAAGTAACCGAAGCGAATTCCTTTCGTCCTCCTCAATGGCAGACTATATTCGGAATGATACTTCTTATAATTTTCTATTCCCCATTATCGTCTCATCGAACATCTCTCTGGTCAATAATAAATCTTCATCGAGCATGTGACGGGAATATTCGCGGGAACGACGCACAGCGACCGGATCGAGCGTTCCGATTACCAAGTCCTCTTCAAAAAACTTTGCAACCGTTTGAACTGAGCCGGAAGGATCAACCAGTTCAGAGCCGCCCCAGAAATTCACACCATCTTCTACTCCTACGCGATTGACGAATGCCATATAGAGACTTAGCAATCTTGCGTAAGCAGAGTGATGTTCGCGATTGATCTCGTAATTTGCCGGAGTGTTTGGGTCATTATCACGATCCACTCCTTCAAGCCGCGTTGGGCTTGCCGCGATCGTAATGATGCATTGCGCTCCCTGATGAGCTAATAAATATGGCAGCGATGGATGCCACAAGTCTTCGCAGACAAGTACTCCGACCTTTCCGAGGCGTTTGGATTCAAAAGCAATCGCTTTATTACCGGCAAGAAAATATCGTTGCTCTTCGAAGATGCCATAGGTTGGGGGATAAATTTTATGGTGCGTATGGATCAGCTCACCATCTTCAAAAACAAACGCCGCATTGTGGACACCACCTGATTTTACTCGCTCCACACCACCGCAAATAATGGCAATTTCCTTACTGCGCTTTCTGATCTCTTCGAGTCGAGGATCATTCCATGGTGCGATGGCGACATCGAGATTGAGATCGCGAAGAGTATAACCGGTTAGTGAAAGCTCGGGAAATATTATAGCATCGGCTTTTTCGGCAATGGCCTTATCGATGAATTCCAAATGATGCGATACATTTTTTTCGATATTGCCGATAACTGCCTTTGTTTGTGCTAAGGCTATGCGAGAGGATTTGATCATTTAGCGAATGGCGACTTCGTTGGTTAATTGATTAGTATTATCTGCTTCGGCAGGTAATGCTTTTTCGAGATGCCGCGCTATTTCTCTAATGGCCTCGTGTAGTCCTTCTTCGAAATGATCGTTAGAAAAATGTTTTCGGAGTGTCGTGGCAACGCTATCCCACGTTCCTTCTTTTAACCGGCCGTGAATTCCACTATCACCATAGACATAATATTTACGTTCGCTATAGAGAATAAGCAACAAAACACCTGAGCGGTGTTTTGTCTGCTCCATTTTCATATTCGCAAATTCCTTTTTTGCCAATTGCTCTACCGTGAGATGAGAATCATCGGTGTCACGCTCATCGAGAATCGAGATGCGGATCTCAGCTGAAGTAAGTTTTTCCACTTCAGTGATTGTCGCTGCGACTCGTTCGAGCGCATCGCTTGTAAAGGCATCTTTAGCATGAGCGGGATGATGATGTGCCATAATAGTATTTGTTAGGTAGTGGCCGTTTTTATAATACTTTCTTTAAGACTGTATTTTTCGTTGCTAAGCGTTTATCCTGCTTTGGATAATCGGTTGTGTAGTGAAGTCCCCTGCTTTCTTTTCTTGCCAATGCAGAGCGAACGATCAGTTCGGCAGTTGTTGCAAGATTTCGAAGTTCGAGCAGGGGCACGGTTACCCTCGTCTTGCGATAGTAAGCTTCCACCTCTCGGACGATAAGGGCGATACGCCGCTTCGCTCGCTCAAGGCGATAGTTCGAACGCACGATACCGACGTAATCCCACATTAATTGCTGGACTTCACGTTTATCGTGCTCGATAACAACCCATTCTTCGGCATTTTCAGTGCCGGATTCATCCCACTCGAGCATTCGTATCTTTTCGGGTTTGGCAGCATTCCCTGCTTCAAGCAGATCATCTGCCGCCCGTTTAGAATATACGAGCGCTTCGAGCAGCGAATTGCTTGCCAATCTATTGGCACCATGGACGCCGGTCATCGCCACTTCGCCGCAGGCATATAAGGCTTCGATATTTGTCTGACCGTTCAGATCTGTCACTACTCCGCCACAGCTATAATGTGCAGCTGGCACAACAGGGATCGGCTGCTTTGTAATATCAATTCCGAACTTCAGGCACTGCTGATAAATATTCGGAAATTCATCGCCCACTTTTTTTGCGCCGAGATGCGAGATGTCAAGCAGCACATACGGATCGCCGTGTTTCTTAAGCTCGGCATCGATCGCCCGGGCAACGATATCACGAGGGGCTAATTCCAATCGCTTTGGATCGTAGCGTTTCATAAACCGCTCACCCTCAAGATTGCGAAGAATGCCACCGGCGCCACGGACGGCTTCCGAGATCAGAAATGATTTCGCCGTTTCACCATACAATGCCGTTGGATGGAATTGAATGAATTCCATATTTGCAATGGTTGCTCCAGCACGGTAAGCCATTGCAATTCCATCGCCCGTTGCAATGTCAGGATTCGTTGTATGCAAATAGACATGCCCGCAACCACCGGTTGCCAACATCACCGCTCGACGCGAATGGATAACACTAACTTTACCGGTCTTCTCACTGAGCACGTAAGCACCGTAGCACCGGAGTGGATTCTTTTTATTACGCTTTTTATCGACGCGCTGATGATCGGTAAGCAGCTCTACTGCATAATGATCTTCGATAAGCTTAATATTTTTGTGAGCCGCCACAGCAGCTAATAACGTCCGCTCGACTTCCTTACCGGTGAGATCTTTTGCATGCACAATGCGCCGTTCCGAATGGCCTCCTTCCATACCGAGATCAAGTTTACCAGACTTGTTCTTTGTAAACTGTGCTCCAAGATTGAGAAGGTCGAGAATCCGATCAGGGCCTTCATGGACGAGTACCTCTACGGCATCTTTATTACATAAGCCGGCTCCGGCAATGAGGGTGTCGTTCACGTGAGAAACATAAGAGTCATAATCACCAAGGACAGAAGCAATGCCACCTTGCGCATAGTTGGTATTCGATTCCGATCGCTCTTTTTTTGTAATGACCGTTATTTTAAGGTTGCTTCGCGAAGCAATGCTCAAGGCAAAAAATAATCCTGCCGATCCTGAGCCGAGAATGAGTACGTCCGTTTCGATCACGCGCTACAAACAAACTGTTATATAAACGAATGCCCCTCGAATTTCGAGGGGCATTCAACTCACTAACGATATGATAGAATCTTAGAAGTGAACAGCGAGGTGAACACTTGCAGAGCCGATGGCAATGCTCGATGCAGACGGGAAGTCTGTTGTCGTTGTCCCATTGTCACTGCTACCTGACATCGAATTGAAGCCGAGGCCGAATTCACCTCCAACGGCAATGCCACGGGTGAAATACCAATCGAATCCAGCAAATACACCGATACCGAATGTCGAGAAGCTTTGAGTCGATTCCGTAGTCGTCCCACCGGTCGGAGTGTTAGTTAATTTCGAGCTGGTGCTACCGAAACCAATCTGGGCTCCGAAATATGGTGAAGTAGAATACACGTCATGCGTGTGCATTTCCACACCAACTGCGATACCAAATGTAGTATTACTGGTTTTTCCAGGTGCAGTTTTTTCTTCGCCATGGCTATTGATATCTAAGCCGAGCAAAGCACGAAGTGCCAAGTCGTCAGCGAGATACGTTTTGAAACCGGCACCCATTGTTGCGGCACCAACACCATTAGACGCAGGGGTAATAGCATTTTGACCCATGGTCATTGTGCCAAGCCCACCGAATTCAAATAACCAAGCGGCCGAACCCTGCTTAGTGCTCGGGCGGATGATATTCTCATCCTGAGCGCGAGAGACGTTAGTGAACGCGGCAATAACCAGAACTACAAATACAGTTTTTAGTAAACGTGACATATAAGTCCTCCAAGTTGTGTATAGTGAAAAAAATAAGCAAAACTCGTCCTACAAATATATGACAAATTTATTAACGCTCGAAATGATTTTGGAAAATGTGGAAAACTACTTTGCCCACTGATGGAGAAATATGTCTTAAAGTTCTTCTTCATCTACTATGGATCGGAGAGGCTCTTTAGGCAGCTCACCCATCGCCATTACCGTAATGATTGCAATAACTTTCCGGCTGCGTTCAATGAATTGCTCAAGCGTTGAATCGTTGGCAATAGTAAAGTCAGCGTCGGCTTCATCTTCCTGAGAAAAAGCCTGGTCGTGCAAACGAGCAAGAAGATCTTCTTCAGAAAATTTCTGGATAGTTTTATTGCGTTCGAATACTGATTCATCGCTCGAAGAAATAAGAATCAGAGCATCGAAGATTTCATCGTAACCCGTCTGAAGTAAGAGTGCGGATTCGACAGCAACGATCGTCCCAGCTTTTGCTTGGGCAAAATTCTTTTCCAATAATTCGGTGACCTTCGGATGAACGATCCGCTCGACGGCAAGACGCTTTTCTTCATCCGTGAAAATTTGAGAGGCAAGGAAGGAAGTATTTAGCTTATCGCCAGTATAAGTATCAGGACCAAAGAGAGAAATGAGACCTGACCTAAGTTCTGCATCACTGACCATAACCTCTTTAGCCAGGGCATCGGTATCGAGGACGGTTATGCCCTGCTCGCGAAGCAATCCGGAGAAGATGGATTTTCCGCTGCCGATCTTTCCGGTTATTCCAAGACGAAACGAACGGGACATGGGATGAATTGATAATTATGAATTGAGAATCTCAGCCATTCGTCATTCTGAGCAACGCGAAGAATCTCTCTAGGAATTCGAGAATGCTTCATTCGCGAAAACCGAAGGGGATTCTTCACTACGTCCGCCTAAGGCGGGCTTCGTTCAGAATGACGGGTCAAAATAAAAAACGAATTACAAATTGCAAATCACGGAGCTCGTAATTTCTAATTCATAATTCGTAGTTGAGTTCTCCGATACGGTTTCGCCGGGTACTCAGTCCTTGTCCTTCAGCTCTTAGCCCGATGATTCGCTCTCGTAAGAGCGGATGGATCGGTGAGCGTTCAGATTTTGGTACTGCCGGCAGGCTTAACTGCCGGAACAAAGGCTAAAAGAACCGATGTCCTTTTATAAGCGGATGCCCGCATTTATTACTTTTTACTTCCACTGTCCCTCATCTGGCGGGGCTATTACACTCGGCCAGCCTCTTGGTGTTCCGCTTGCGCGGTGAGGCCTGTAATCGGTACAAATCGGATCGAACATCCATTGTATCTAATTGTAAGGTTCTTTTTCGCGTTGTCGTACCCGGCGCTCCCGCCGGATAAGAAAGCCAATTAAGGCCTTCATAGTATATAACACCCGAGAAAGAAAATATCTCCCGCAAAAACAAAAATATCCTGTAACTTTGCCCTACTTAAGCGTTTTACTACTATACTTTCCCTTGAGTTGCATCTATGAGGATCACCCTACTGGCCTGCATCTTGCTGACAATTACCACTGCGTCAGCCTTTTCCCAAGCTGGAATATCGAGCGATGGGAGGGAGTACTACATTGGGATGATGCAGCCATCTTTTTTAACTACGACGAATCCTGATGTTTCAAAATATGTATCATTTCAGCGAGTGGCCTTGATGATAACTAGCCTTGTTCAAACCGATGTAGCAATTAGCTATTTCGAGAGCAATGGTAAAGAAGATATACCTACTATCTATCACATTTCTCCCTCTAAACCAAAACAAATCCCACTTGATGTATCGAAAATCAATTCGGTTCGACCGGGAGAAACAGCGGGTTATAATACCTGCCATGTAGTTTCCCAGGCACCTATTAGTATCCAATTTAATAGTGTAGGACCATTTTCGGGCGGAGCCTACCAACCGTTACCCCTACAATGCTTAGGGAAGAAATATGTTGTAATGAGTTACCATGACAATCCTCTAGGCTATGGAGGGATTATTGATGTTGAAAAAAATCCTAAAAGTACTGGTTTTTTTATTATCATAGCCCCTTACGATAATACAATCGTTCAAATTACACCTACATCAACCACCGCTAGTGGTAATCCGGGAGTACAATGTGGTGCGGGGGCGACACATATTCCGAAGCCCTTTAGTGTGCCTCTCTATAAGGGGCAATCTTATGTAGTCGAATCTGCTGCATCGGAGGCAACTTGCGATATTTCTGGTACTACTATCGAAAGTACGTCACCAATAATTGTATTAGCTGGACATGAAAATGCAAATACTGATGGCAGTCAGATATTAGGGACTTTGGACGAGACTGATTGGCGAGACTATATGATAGAGCAATTACTTCCAGTAGAGTGTTTTGATACTACCGGATATTACACAATACCCTCTCAAGATGCTAGCGACCCTACTGCAAGTGGAGGTGAAGGTGATGAAATACGAGCATTTTGTAATGGTGCCTCTGCTTCAACGATTCAGCTAGTAACGGCATCTAATACCGTGACCGATTTTTCCTGTAGCCCTTTGCAAATACCTGGGCCCCACAAACTCAACCTAACTGTTCCCGCTGCGTTACATTCGGTTAACGGTGTGCCATTTTCTGTTATGATGTATGATCAACGTTCCGAAGGGAAATCAGGAACAAGTCCAGCACCTTCTATGACCTCAATTATTCCCCGCTCTTTATGGAAAAGCGAATACTTTTGGTCAATTGTTTATCAACCCACAAGTAAACAGAATCCATTTTATAGGCAAGATAGCTACTTAAATATTATTTGTCGAAAAGAAGACTATTACAATGGGAATTTGAAAATCTCTTACGCAGGCAACCCCATTACCGATCTTTTGCATTGTGGGTTAGTTGTAAAACATACTTGGAATTCTATTCCGGCTTCCTCAGATCTAATTGGGCTTACTCTTTCAACTGACGACGGTAATTTTCATATTCTAAATACCGCCCTGAATATAGAAGATAGTACTATTGTCCCATTTGCCGCTTATATCTCAGGTCGTGGACTATTTGATCCAAATAACAGGCCAAATGATCCTCCTGGAAATGCCACGGTAGGGTATTCTTACTCACAACCGCTCGGGATGGTCTATAAAGCATTTGGTACAAGGAGGCCAACTCTTTCAACCTCTATTATTGATAATTGTGATAATTGGAGCATATGCTTAAAAGATTCTGGTGGAGAAGGAAATGGAATTCGTTATATAGAGTTAATAAATTATGAAAGTAATACCATTGTGCCGAAGCCTGAGATCTCGAGAAGTGTTAGTTTTGATAAAGAAGTGGATCCGCTTGGAAAAGGTGAAATAGTACTTGACAGCTTACCTATGCAATGTTGTTTTAAAGTTATTAAGCAAAATAATCCTGATAGTTCACGCGCCGTCATCGCAGTCTATGATAATTCCGGTGATCTCTTCATGATAGATCTTTCAGGCAAAGTTCGTCCTGCCCTTTCTGCGAGCGCTTCATTAACAACCGTAAAAGATAGCATTTTTGAGTTTACTTCCCCACATATCGATTCACAGGTTTGCGGCACTATCGTTCTGAAGAACTCCGCTCCCGCCGGACCGGTCGATCTGGTTGTCTCTGATATGATCATTCCGAAAAGCGCTTCATTCATTTTTACTTCGACCTTGCCAAAATTCCCGATTACACTACAAAAGTCCGATAGCCTTGTTCTTAGTG
>DASTAO010000297.1:0-13272 GCA_035712525.1 Kapaibacterium sp. (SeqCode) | reverse complement strand
AAGCTTTCAATGTGGATCTACCCGCCGTACATGAATTGTACAGAAGGCTTCTTGCCGGATACGATCGATATCCGCCGCACACGCAGCATTTATGATTTCCGCATCTTCGTTCAGGATAGCTTGCCAGTATTCTTGGCTCCGTTCCCGACGACTGATTGCGATGGTGTAGCAAACCTTACGGATAGACTCCGTTTTGCTATCGACCTTAATACCGATGACGAGTTGGAAGATTCGACCGTTGCTGCATACACTGATTCTGTTTCGGTATTGCGTTTTAGTGGTGATGCTGATTCAACAAATGATCATCAGTATGCATGGGATTTCCGTTATGGCAGAACATCATATAGCGGATTGATCGTACCGCTCTGGTTGAAGTCAGCTCTCGCTGATGCTAACTTCAAGAGTAAAGGTAAGATCCGCGTTGATATCGATGCTGCTACAGCGTATAATATGCTTACCCCGACCCCGCAGGTTAATGGAGAGCTTCTCCTTGACACCATCGCTTCGGTTGAAGCAGATGACGGTCATGCCGGTAAGCGTACCTTGCAGTGGCATGCAAAGATCAATGTAGAGCCGACCATTACGACTTCTACATTGCCGAATGCTAAAGAGGATCAGGATTATAGCCATGATACTCATGATGCATCTGTCATTAATCGTATCCTTATTACGGATCCGAACTTTGACGATACGCACGAGTTCAGCCTCTTATATGAAGGCGAGACCCGCACGATCTATCGTGATAGCCTTTATCATGCAAAAGGATTTACAGTTGACTCTGTAGTTCTTACCGGTCATACGCCACATTGGCTTACGATCAATGCTGCTTCCGGTGTTCTTTCTGGAACTCCTGGTGTAACGGATGCACCGAGACTTCCGGGCCTTGGTTGCGATTCACAGGATGTCGTAACGGTTATCGTTAAAGACCAGTGTGGATTGTATGCATGGAAAGAGTTGATCTTGCATGTAGATTCAACCCAGCATTTGCCGACCTTTGCACGTGGACCGAAAGTTGTCTGCGTAACGAACAAGGTTGAATTCTGCGATAGCATCTTGGTGCATGATCATGACTTGTTGCGTAATAGCTGTGCCGCTGAAGAGTTGCTCTTCAGTGCTAGCATCCTTGGCGATTCAGTTTCGACAGTAAAGGTTACCCCGACTTCAGTTAAGGGACCGCTTGCAACTGATACGACTAGCATCAATGTCTGCTTGACCTTTAACTTGGATGATACCTATTTCAGCCAGGATCCGATCCAGCCGAAGTTCGTCCAGGTGATTGTTGACGACCAGCATGGTAACCAGGATACGCTTCGCTACGAAGTTATTGTTGGCGATGTTCCGACCTTCGAATGTGCTGTTACAGTTTCAAACCTTGTAACACCGACGCATCCGAAACAAGACTTGCAGCGCCTCTGCTTCGGTGCAGGCCGCTTCGGTACCGATTCACTCGACGTTCGTTATTGCGAATTCGAGGTTCCGGCTGCTCCGAATGGCTCTGCCTTCGACGGTCGCTGGGAACTCCCGGTTGGCGGTTCACTCAAAGGTACGTATATTGACATCCGTAAGGATACTGCTCAAAGCAGCCTCGTTGCATGGCAGATCAGATTCAACTCTGGTTCTGATGACGGTGGATTCTACTATCCGATCCGTATCTGCTGGCTCAAGAGCTGTTTCGATGCGACCGGTACGTTTGCTGGAAGCTTCTACTTGCAGCATCCGTTCGATCCGAGTGAATTCTCGATTAACATGAAGACTCTCGGTGGACCGATCAATACGTCAAACTATACCTTATTGCAGGGTGTAGGTGGCAAACCGGATTCGACCTGTCTTGAGATCAGAAATGTTGGTCTCTCGAACGCTCGTATCGTCTTCTTCCCGAAAGGAATTGACGATGTAGAGAAGTCGGTAGGCCCGCAATTCACGCTTGATCAGAACTATCCGAATCCGTTCGCTTCTTCGACGACGCTACACTTTAATGTTGCTGAGCGTTCGAAGGTGAAGATCGAAGTATTTGATATCAAGGGAACGCTCATCCGTACCTTGGTCAACAATGAAATGATCGATGCATCGAATACATCGTACCCGATCGTATGGGACGGCCTCGATGCCTCTGGTAATGAAGTGGCAGCTGGTACGTACATCGCCAAGATGTCTGCCGGAGACTTCAGCGCAACCGTCAAGATGACGTTGAATAAATAAAAGTATATCGGACTGTGGCCGGAACGTAACAAAACGTTCTGGCCACAGTTAATTACAGCAACAACAAGTGTTAATAGAAATGACTTTGAATTCTCTGAAGGAGATAAAAAATATGAAGGGCATCAAGTGGTTTTTTGGTGCATTCGCCGCGTTGGCAATGCTTGGGTTTGCAACTGTTTCACAGGCGCAGATCTGGTCTCACTATGACATGAGGATTGATACAAAATTCTTTAATCCGCTTCCAACCGGGACTACGGTTGATCCGCTATCGTTTACTTCTTTTACCGGAGCAAACGATCTCGATGACGGAGTTTCGCCAAGAATTTGGACACAATTCCGTTTCGACTTCAATGGGAATATGTATGATTCCATTAATGTCTGCATCAACGGATGGTTGATGATCGGTCAGTGGACGATCCCAACGATTACCAACGATAAGTATTTCTTATTCCGTCCGAATGAGCCAAATAATACTATTGCTCCATTCTTCGGAGACCACTATTTACGCACGTTAGCAGACGTAATTAATGGCTATAAGATCTCTCGCATTTGGTATAATGTTGTTGAGACGCCGGATCCAAATCCAACAGCATTCCCAGGTGCGACACTTCATGAGTTTACCATGGAATGGAAGGATTTGAATATCAATGACAAGTTGAATCCAAATTCTATCGCTACATTCCAGGTTAAGATCATTGAAAACCCTATGGCAAACGATCAGCTTTTGCCAGATAAACGTGCTACGATCGAATTCAATTATGGCCCGATCGGAAACCAGGGTAATGTAAAAACACAAGGTTGTACTGTCGGCATTGAGGATAGCATTGGATATTCTCACATGAATGGTTTATTCCCATCGTCATTTGCTGGCGAAGATAGCACACGCTTAAACGTTGATTCGCTTACCACCTGCTGGCCACCGGCAAGCTGTTTGCCTGGACGTGTCATCAGATTTGAACCCGAAGGCACTGGTAAATTCGCTCAATGGGGTGACGGCGATGCTAATCTTACCCAATCAACCAGCAGTGATCCTGCAGTTGTTTTTAACCAGAATCGTTTTGTAACCTTAGCTGATGCTGATTTTATCCTTGGTTCGATTGCACAAGCATATCCGCCAATGGACAGTGTTGAAGGTCGTAATGCGTTCCACGGCGACGTTAATCATAACGGTCGCTACCAGTTGAATCCATTCCAGCCCTATTACTTCTATAAGGTAACCTCTTACGATGCTGCGTATATCTTGATGTATCTTGCGGCTAAGATTCCGTTCCTTCCATGGCTTGGACCGGTACCGGCTTACAAACAGATCGAAGGTTCAGCTAATCCGTCGATCACTGGCATCGCTTTGGATGCTTCACAGGCAACAAAGACCGATAGAACAGTGCTTGTTCCTGTTGTTCTTCATGGATCAGCTAACGGACCGTTGTCATTTGAATGTAACGTCTCAAGTCAGAACCCTTCGAACTTCCAGTTCATCGGTGCTGAAACAAAGACTGGCATGATCTATGGAAATGCTAAGACCGGTAAAGTGACCTTCGCTGCCAGCGGTGTTTTTGCCGATGGTACGATCCTTGGTTATCTTACGTTCATTGCAGAGAATGGTAATGCTTCTTCTGTCGATCTGACGAACATCACGATCAATGATGAACAGTATCCTGCCGCTCATTCAACCATCGACTTAGGTGTTTCCAATAACACAAGCACTGGATTCCATGTCGAGCAGGTTGTGCCGAATCCGTTCAGTGTATCGACTGATGGTTCGACGGCGATCGTATTTTCAAATAACGAAGCTTCAACTGTATCGCTCAGAGTATTCGACCTTCTCGGCAAAGAAGTCTACAGCACTTCAGCTCAGACGTTCGGCGCAGGCCAGCACCACATTGAGTGGAACGGCCATGATAATTCAGGCGTCGTTGCACCGGCTGGTGTATACTATTATAATCTTAGCGCAGGACAGACTGTCCTTGTCGGTAAGATTAACCTGATGCAGTAACTAATTTTATATTGGGTCGGCGATTGCCGGCCCAATAGTGTTCTTTGACAAATAACAGTGAACAGCAAACAGTACTGGTTCCTACTCGCTGTTACTTTCTTAGGTGTTGCCTCTGCTTGTAGCGCCCAACAAAAGAATATTTTGTTTGTGCGGTTCGAACAAAAGCACTTTAAGCAAAGTGAGTTGCCGGCCGATGCGTTCTTTAGTGTGTTTTACCGGTTGCAGTGCCCGAATCCATCTAGCTTTCGAGGATTCGATGCCCGGATGGTTTTTGAAACTACAAAGATCGCCGTTGTGCCGAAGAACAGTGCTAAAGCCATTTTTGCTGATGGTAGTGTTTCCGAAGGATCAGATATAAGCAGCTATATAGATGGAGAGCTGCGGGTTCTTGTTGATGCATCGCAGATGTTCGATACTACGAATCACCTGCTCTTTCAATTTAGAACTATAGTTAAGGCTTCACTTGCTGATTCGGCGCTGGTGATCCCAACTAGGTTTGATGCTCTTGACGGAATTGACACTGTCATTATCGAAAATGCTCCTGGAAGAGATGAAGTAGCGTGGTATCAGTTCGCAATTGCGTACTTGGATTCGGATGTGGTAATCCCACCACAGAAACGTGATATTACTATATCATCCGATTCGCTTACGATCATGAGCGATTCGACTGCGGAGGCCATCGTCAAACTTGGCAATGTTGATTCGGCAAAAATAGCTACTGGTGTTTTTAGTTCTGATATTGACACTTCGATCATTACCGTAGATACAGTATATGCTGTAGATTCGGCCATGATGATTACGCCGGTTATTGCAGGCACAGCACTTCAGGTTCAGTTTTCATCGATGTTAACGCTGCAGTCTGGGCCTATACTGAGGATTGCCCTTCATGCAAAACCAAGGACAGACACTATAAGGACCATACTTCTGAATCCCAGATTCGTTATTTCAAATACCGATAATCTGGTTGGTTCTAAAGTATATGATTTTGACTCGATCACGGTTTATGGTGAGGCTCAGAAAGATACTACTAGCTCTGTGGTTCTTGCAAAACCTGATTTCAATGATACTGACCTTCGATATCAGTTTGGCAGATTGTGGATTACTTCGGAATCTGATCTGTCATCAATAAGGATTTTTTCACAGACAGGAGCGTTAGTATATGCTTCCGATCTGAAAAGGCGAGAACCAGTAAGTGTGTCGCTTTCAAGCGGGGTCTATGTGGCAGAAGTCGTGGGTACTAACCGTCACACAGCCCGGTTACCGTTTATAGTTGTTCACTGAATATTTGCAAAACAGGCGGAGTAACAATATCCGTCTAACAGAGTTTTTAGAAATGACCTATGATTGTAAGTTCATCAAATACGAAGGAGAAATCGGCAATGCGTAAGCGTACCAGCTTTGCAGCTATCCTCGCGGTAGCATTATGTTTCGTGTGCTTGAGCTTCGGCACTTCTGTTGCCCAGTTGTTCAATTACACGCCCTATCCATTCATCTCGATCGATCAGGAAGATTATTACGGATCAAGCGACCCCTTTACGGATGGTACATACTTGGTGCCGAATTATCTACCCGGCGGACAGCGCTATTTCTTAGTGCCTGTCTTCATCGGTAATTTTACTGATCCGCTCAAGAATCCGAATACAAAAGACGGCACTTGGAAGCCGGATGATACGGCTAGCCGTATTCCTGGTGTTGATGGACAATTCCTTGTTCCGATTCGTAACTTTGAATTTCAGGTTCATTATCCTAATCAAGCGATCGAAATCGATAACGATCCCGCGCACGGCTCTCCGATTGTAACGGTCGGACCAGATGAGACGTTTGCTTCGGCTCAGACGCTTGCTACTCCTTTCTATATTCGATATACCGAGCAGTCGGCTAATGATAGCACTAACCCGTTCCACCGTGTTATTCGTGTTACAGGCGCCAGCGAAGTACCGCTTCCGCTGACGAAGTTATTCGTACCGCCGAATAATTACAATGACACCGATGCTGTATTGCTATATATCCGTTTTCGTGTGAAGCAGAATTGGACAGTAAACTCAACAGTGTTACGTCTTGATTCTGCTAAGTTTGGCGATCATCTTGGTGATAAGCAGTATGATCCGGCAAATTATCGTCGTGGTAACTTGGGCGGCCATCGCGCTTATGAGCGTGGTATCCTGCCGCTTCGCATTACCGATCTTCCACAGTTCGAAATTCGTCCGTTCGCAGCTCTTAATACGACTGATAACAAGAATTACGATTTGTTGACGACGTTAATTTATGACCCGACAGATCCTAATCTTCAGAATCCACTTGTTAATCTTCAGATTCGTGATGCCGTTGCCTCCACTCGCTTGGTAAATGTCAATATCTGCAGCGATCAGGACTGGCTTCAGTTAGGACTTACCGGTAATCAGAAGCAGCATTGCCTCTACATTCAGAAGATCGACTACCCTGGTTCGATTTCCTCTGATGAAAAGAATTTGTTCGTTTCTGCAAATGCTGGTGGATTAACTCCTGGCGTATATTATGGGTATATCACCCTTACAGCCGATGGAGCTTCCAATTCGCCTGTCCGTATCAAAGTACAATTGATCGTCCGTGCTAACCCGGATGAGCCAACTGCTGGTGGTGGAACAGGTATCCATATGACCCTTACAAACTCTTGTTCGCCGACATGCTCGAAGACACTTGTATTCGGTACTGGTCACGGTGCAACAAATGGTATCGATTTGCTCTATGGTGAATCGATCTTCTCGACAAACGATCGTTCGGACGCTGTCAATAATACCGACATCTCTAAGCGTTGCTATGCGTATTTCGAGCCAATGGATCCGGGTGCCGATCCGGCCTTCCAGGATCCGAATACGCTTGGTACCTTACGTGACATTCGCTCGAACACTGGTGATTCGACGATTCTTTACAAAGTTGATTTTGGTGCCGGCGGACCGCTCTGCTATCCGATCTCTGTTTGTATGGATCCGTCTGATTTCCCAGAAGGCTCACGTGTTATCGTTCGCGATATCGTAAATGGTTCTATCTTCTCGTTCAATATGCGTGAAGGTACGCCGGTTGGTGGTACGCGTTGCGTCTATATCCGCGATCCAAACATTACAAGCTTCATCGTCGAATATACCCCTGGTTCAAAGGGTGTAACAGCTGATATCGTACCGCAGACCTGGAATTTCCTTTCCTTGCCTGTAATTCCGCCGAACCCAAGTGCAGCAGTCATTTGGCCGAATTCGACCGGTACACCGTTTGGTTATGCTTCAAATGCAGGCTGGACTCCAGCTACGAATCTTGAGTTCGGACGTGGTTACATGGGACATTGGGGCACGGTTATTGGTACCGATAATATTGTATCTGGTGTTCGTACGAGCATTCTTTCTAATGTCCGTATGCATGCCGGTTGGAATGCAGTTGGCGGAGTTAGCGTCCCTGTTTGTACAGACCAGAACCTTGGTGTTGTATTTGTAACTCCGGTTGCTGGTACTAACCCGAAGTTCGAAACTCGCTTCTTCGAGTTCACGCCACGTGAAGGCTATAACATCGTTAACTACTTGATCCCGGGTCATGGATATTTCGTGAAGATCTCTGATGAGGCTAACTACAATATCAACCCGACTCTTGCATCTCTTAACTGTAAGAATTCAATCGACGCAATCGCTGCATTGAAGTCTGAACTTGGCAAGGTTACTGTTTCTGACGCTGCTCAGAACGGCCAGCCGCTCTTCTTCGGCGATGCAACAACTTCGATGAGCCCGAACACATTTGAAATGCCGCCGGCATTTACTGATTTCGACGCTCGCTTTGCTTCAAACAACGGTAACATCTCGACCAATGCTACTGAGCACGTTGTAAAGATCGCTTCGAACAACTATCCTGTCAGCCTCAAGTTTGAAGGTACTGGCGGAACAGTTGAAGTTCGTGACATCACCGGTAATGTTATCGGCAGCGTCACCAACAACGGTACGGTTGTCATTCGTGATGCTTCGATCAAGCAGGTTGTTCTTGCTCTCAAGGGCAGCTCTTCAGATGTCGTTAACGGCTTCTCACTCGGATCAAGCTATCCGAACCCGGCTAACGGTGTATCATCGTTCAGCTATAGCATCCCTTCTGAGACCTTCGTAACGATCACGCTTACGAATGCTCTTGGCCAGGAAATGTCGAAGCTCGTCAATGGTACTGTTGCAGCTGGTACGCACAGCGTAAAGATCGACGGTGCAAATCTTGCAGATGGAACGTATTTCTATACGATCCACGCTGGTAACTTCTCGAAGACCGAGAAGATCACTGTAACACACTAACGCTTGCATAGGCCACTATGGTGGTCTGGTAAAATAGTGTAATCTTTTTTCAAAGCGGTAGTTAGTAATACTAACTACCGCTTTTGTTTTGATAGAGAGCTAAGAATGAAAAGACTTTTTATTGTTTGCTTAATTGTGCTAGCTGTTCAGGCTAAAGCTCAGGAGTTTAGCCTCCATATGGGTTATTATGTTAACGGTGCAAATTTACCGAATAGGACTGTAATCTTTGGGTTTGATCCTTCGGCAAGTGATAGCCTTACAGATGGTGCAAAGTGGTTCGATACTGAGTTTGCCGGTGGTGAGCAGGAGTATCCTTCCGATCCATTCGGCGATATTGATTGCCGTTGGGGCGGGCAAGTTATTAATCGTCCATACTTGGGTACCGGCGGTCCTATCGATATTCGCAGACGCCCTGCAGGGGAGTCTTTTCAATTACCGTTCGAACTTGATATTAAATATTTTGGTGCTACTTCGGTAAAAATTTCCTGGAATAAAGCATTAATACCCCCGATCATCAAACATATCTTTCTTTCATCGGGAATATTTCCTAATAGACCGCGTCTTGATCTCGTCAGTGAATCGGAATTCAATCTACCGATCAAAGATAGCTCTGGTTTATACGACCGGATGATCTTTACTATACTCTATAATCAAGACAAACTTGCTGTTGGAGCAGGGAATACTATTAGTAATGAGGTACAGCTATACCCTACGATATTATCTCCTTCTTCCACAATTTCTGCTTGGCTTGAAACGAACCGGGATATTACTGTAACGGTAAAGAATTTATTTGGACAATCGGTTTTTACGAATTCGATAAATGCTCATAGTGGCGCTAATATCATTCACCAAGGCTCGTTGCACTTAAGCAATGGTGTGTACATTGCAGAAGTAATAGATTCTCATACCGGTGAAGTTCTTACTCGTCAAAAGTTGATCGTCGAGTAATGCCGGAGTTTTCTGAAGCGGACTCACCGCTGTTCGCTGTTGTCGCTGCGAAGGACAACGTTGTTGAAACTCCTGAGCCGATCCAAACGGTATCGGTATTAACAAAGCAGATCAAGGATGTTCTCGAAAGCCGATTTATCGATGTAACGGTCGAAGGGGAAATATCGAATTATACCAATCATCGTTCGGGGCATCGCTACTTTACGCTGAAGGATTCTGATGCACAAATTTCCTGTGTCTTCTGGAAATCACGGACCCTATCATTCGAATTAGAAGCAGGGCAGAAAGTTATTTGTCGCGGCAGGCTCTCGGTATATGCCCCGAGAGGGACGTATCAGCTTGATGTATTTCAGATCCGTCCGGTTGGTGTCGGTGCCTTACAATTAGCTTTTGAGCGATTATTTAAGAAGTTACAAGGCGAAGGGTTGTTTGATGAATCGCGTAAACGTGAGCTCCCAAAATTTCCGAATCGAATTGGGATCGTAACGAGTGCAACCGGTGCTGCTATTCATGATATTCTTACTGTCCTTCGTCGGCGCTATCCGATAGCTGAAGTATTGCTTCGTCCGGCATCGGTACAGGGGATTGGCAGTGAACTACAGGTTGCCCAGGCCATCCAAGAATTTAATATCTTGCCGGCTGAATCCAGGCCGGATATACTTATCGTAGGAAGAGGCGGGGGATCACTCGAGGATCTTTGGACTTTTAACGAGGAAGCTGTTGCCAGAGCGATATTTGCCTCATCCATTCCCATTGTCAGCGCTGTTGGCCATGAGGTCGATGTGACGATCGCCGATTTTGTAGCTGATCTGCGAGCTCCAACTCCTACTGCTGCCGCTGAACTGATTACACCGGATAAGAATGAATTGCTCTCAATTTTTTCTTCATCGGCTTCGGCAATCCAATATAGAATTCAGACGGTATTATCTGAGTACCAATCGGCATTGCAGTCGCATCGAAGCGGATATGGATTAAAATATGTCGTTAGTCAAGCGCTCGAAAATTGCAGAAATGAGTTGCGAAATAGCAGCAGAACACTGAATGATGTTCTGGAGCGATTTCTCGAGCGAGCTCAGTTCGGCATTGAACGTTCACGGTTGACATTAAAGGCGATTGACCCAAAAACAGTTTTGAGCCGAGGTTATGCAATCATACGTCGATCCGACGGAACGGTCATAAGCTCTGCTACCGATATTGGATTCGATTCGACCTTTATCATCATTTTGCAAGACGGTGAAGTTCGCGGACGGGGAATCGAGTTGAAATAAGAGTTGCCTACAGAATACGAACGGCTCTATCACCCACGGCGTTTTATACGATTCGTATGGCCAAAACCACAACCAGCGTTGCCAGTTTTGAATCGGAGTTCGAGCGGTTATCTTCAATCGTTGAGCGGCTCGAGGGCGGAAATATTCCGCTCGAAGAGATGCTCAAATTATATGAGGATGGGACGCTTCTTGCCGCCAAACTCACCGAAACGCTGAAACAGGCGGAGCTTAAAGTCCGTACCCTTTCGAAAGTACACGAAGAATTAGCCAGTTTCGAAACCGAACCGTTCGAAGCAGAGGAATAAGCATAATGAGTCAGCAGTCGTTCGAGCAGTATCCGCTTTTAAAGAATATTTCTGTTCCCGAGGATCTTCGCAAATTGCCTGAGAGCGATCTCAAGGCTGTGTGCTCTGATGTCCGGGAATATCTGATCGATACGATCTCGAAAGTTGGCGGGCATTTTGGCGCTGGCCTTGGTGTCGTCGAACTGACAGTAGCCTTGCATTATGTGTTCAATACTCCAAAGGACAAGCTCGTTTGGGATGTTGGCCATCAAACCTATCCCCATAAAATTTTAACCGGCCGTAAAGAGCGGCTCGATACCATTCGTAAAAAAGATGGTCTGGCTCCATTCCTTCGGATGGATGAAAGCGAATACGATACCTTCGGCGCCGGCCATGCTTCGACTTCGATCAGTGCTGCCTTAGGCATGGCAGCAGCACGAGATTTTTCCGGCGATGATTATAAAGTTGCGGCGATCATCGGCGATGGGTCCATGACCGGTGGAATGGCGTATGAAGCGCTCAATAACTGCGGCTTATTGAAGAAGGACATTATTGTTATTCTCAATGATAACAGAATGTCCATTGCGCCCAATGTTTGGTCGGTGCATAATTATTTCAATGATGTCATTACCAATCCTGCTCTCCGCAAAATAAAAGATACGATCTGGGATCATTCCGGCGATCGGATTCGCGTTGCCGGTGGAAAAATCGTTGACGGACTCAAAGCAACCTTCACTCCGGGGATGCTCTTTGAAGCATTAGGCTTTAAATATTTTGGACCGGTGAATGGGCATAATGTGAAGAAGCTTGTCGAGACACTACAGTTTGTAAAAGATCTTCATGGGCCGATCCTGCTTCACGTTATTTCTGAAAAAGGTAAAGGCTATGCTCCAGCGGAGTCGCACGTTCAGCGTTATCATGCCGCAGGTGGAGCATTTGATAAAGTAACAGGAGCTGCATTATCGAAACCCGTTACGTCTCCGACACCTCCTGATTATACTAAAGTCTTTGGTACGGCGTTAGTAGAGATCGCTAAAGCAAATCCGAAAGTAGTCGGTATTACTGCTGCGATGCCGGATGGTACTGGGCTTAATATTCTTCAAAAAGAATTACCCGATAAATTTTTCGATGTCGGTATTGCTGAACAACATGCAGTAACCTTCGCTGCCGGTATGGCAACGCAAGGATATACTCCGGTCTGTGCCATTTATTCTACATTCTTGCAGCGAGCATTCGATCAGGTCATTCATGATGTTGCCATTCAAAATCTGAATGTGGTTTTTGCAATGGATCGTGGCGGGCTTGTTGGCGCCGACGGGCATACCCATCATGGCATGTTCGATCTTGCCTATATGCGCCTTATTCCAAATATGGTGCTTATGGCTCCGAAGGATGAGCAAGAACTTCGGGATATGCTCTATACAGCGACTGAATATCAGCAGGGGCCAGTCGCCCTTCGATATCCGCGTGGTGCCGGAATTGGGGTACCGCTAGCGGCTTCGGGCTTTAATAAACTTCCGATCGGCCAGGGCGAATTACTTCGCGATGGGAAAGACGCTGTAATAGTCGGGATAGGACCGATCTTGTATGAGGCATTGAAAGCTGCTGAGGATCTGCAGCATGAGGGGCTTTCCGTTGCCGTCGCCAATGCCCGATTCATTAAACCGCTTGATGGCGCCCTTTTGGAGGGCTTAGCTCACCGATTCAGCCACATTATCACCTTAGAGGAAAATGTGGTCTCTGGGGGCTTCGGAAGCGCTGTAGCGGAGTTTTATGCGGCAAAAGGGCTAACCCCGAAGCTTAAAATGCTCGGCTTGGGCGATCATTTCATCGAACACGGGGCACCTGGCGAATTGCTTAAGGACGAGCAGCTCTTTAGGGAAGGAATCAGGAATTCTGTTCGTGAATTTGCGGTACATCCAACTGTTGAGAAACGACCGGTTATTAAATAATGAATTTTTAGAATGAACTGCCGTTTTTGTGATACAATCGCGGGGTGAAAAGAAAAGCTTAAATAGTTTTGTAACTTCGGGCAACTAAATCGTTTTAAAGGAAGAAGGGACAATTTCCCACCCGAAGCGCCCCTATACCTCCCAAATCATTTCCATTTTCTGAGTGTTCTCTCATATCCCCCCGAAAAACTTATTTCGGGTTTATGTGTAATATAAGAATAGAGAAGGTTGATATTCCCAATGAAAAAGATCGCTATATTGCTTAGTTTGTTATTAGTCTGTGCAACGTCGGGATTTGCACAGAAAACCGATCCATCCTCCCTCGACCGTGAGGAT
>DASTAO010000296.1:0-2383 GCA_035712525.1 Kapaibacterium sp. (SeqCode) | reverse complement strand
CATTATACGTTCGTAAGAAAAATCCGAGAGTTAAGCTTGCTGCCCAGATGGATGGTGGTGGTCACGAGCGTGGTATGAGAAGCGGTACGTTGAATGTGCCGGGTATTGTCGGCATGGCGAAAGCACTCGAGCTTTGCATTACTGAGATGCCGGTAGAAGTACCGAAGATTCAAGGGATGCGTGATGATCTTTGGAAAAAGCTTCAGGCTCAGCTTGATGAGATTTATATCAACGGGCCAGAGCCGATCGCTCACGCCGATAAACGTTTACCAGGCAATCTTAACGTCAGCTTTGCATTTGTAGAAGGTGAAGCATTGATGATGGGTATTAAGGATATTGCTGTCAGTTCGGGTTCAGCCTGTACTTCGGCAACACTTGAGCCAAGTTATGTGCTTAAAGCACTTGGTGTCGGTGAAGACCTTGCCCATACTTCGCTTCGCTTTGGTATCGGCCGATTCACGACTCAGGAAGAGATCGATTATACTGCTCAGGAAGTAGTAAAAGCGGTATTGCATTTGCGTGATATGTCGCCGCTCTATGAATTGGCAAAAGCGGGTGTCGATCTGAAGACGATCGAATGGGCGCATCATTAAGAATGTTCGTATTTTTGTAGGATAGACTTCTATACGAGTACATGGCACAATCAGATATCTTTATCGAATACCCGTACGAACTGCTCAGTTTCATGCGCGAGCAGCACCGCCCGGTATTTCATAACTCGAACATTTTCCTTCGCGATGTGCAGTTTGCCATCCAGGATTATTTCGAAGATCGTAATGGCAAGACCATTCGCAACGATCAGGCTGAAAAGCTTGCCAGTGAAGTTGCCAGAGCCTACGAACAGCAGGGGATTTTCCAGCGTGTTAACCCACAGGGATATGTGCTGAATTTTCCGGAGCTTGCTACGCCAAAAGACGGTGGGACCATTGCCGGATTAAGCGGAGTAACGCCCGATTCGATCCCGCCACCGAAAGCAGCAGCCCCGGCTCCGGCCGCAGCACCCGCTGCTAAGCCAGCCGCCCCTGCAGCAGCAAAACCTGCCGCTGCCCCCGCTGCAAGTGCACCGGCAGCCGGAGGTGGAGCAATGCCTGCCGGAGCGAAAGCACCGCCACCGTGGCTTAAAAAGTAAGATTTTTGCGTAAAACAGGCATTTGCCTGCGAATCTAAATCGGACAATTTTCGTATAGTTTTATAGAAGCTTAAAAGGAGATAAAATGGCTTATTCAGAAAAAGTAATGGATCATTATTCGCATCCGCGAAATGTCGGAACGCTTGATCCGAACGATCCTCAGGTTGGTACCGGTCTTGTCGGCGCACCCGAATGCGGCGACGTCATGCGCTTACAACTTAAGATTTCCGATGACGGGATCATCGAAGATGCAAAGTTTAAGACCTTCGGTTGCGGTAGTGCGATCGCTTCAAGCTCGTTCGCTACCGAAATGATCAAAGGCAAATCGGTTGATGAAGCCCTTGAGATCAAGAACACGACCATCGTGAAAGAATTGAACTTGCCGCCGGTGAAGATCCACTGCTCGGTTCTTGCCGAAGATGCGATCAAAGCTGCCCTTGCCGATTACAAGAAGAAGCAGGAAAAAGCTGAATTAGTGGCTGCATAAATTTTTAGTAGGAGATAATATGCCAGAAGTAATGGATCAAGTAATGGCGATGCCCTCGCTTGAGGAAACAACCGTCGAGAATGCATTCGAAAATCTCGACGAAGAGATCACCATGACCGAAAAAGCTCGTGCCGAAGTGACGAAGATCATGGGCGCGAATAACATCCCTGAGACATACGGCCTTCGCGTCGGCGTTAAGGGTGGTGGCTGTTCCGGTCTTTCGTATTCGCTTGGCTTCGATAAAGAAGCTCGCGAAGGTGATAAGGTATTGAAGATCGAAGGCGTAAATTTATTCATCGATCCGAAGTCGCTCTTTTATCTTTCGGGTACTCAACTTGATTACACCGACGGACTCAACGGCCGCGGCTTTGTCTTCAATAACCCGAATGCTTCGAAGACCTGCGGATGTGGCTCTTCGTTCGGAGTATAACCGAAGGCAGTGAGCGATTTTTTCACTATCCTCGGAGTCCCAAAAACATTTCAGGAGAAAGACGCCGCTCAACTTGAGCGGCGTTTTCACGATTTGCAGCGTCGCTTCCATCCTGATCATGCTTCGGTCAAAGGCGAAGCTGCCATGCTTGAAGCACTCGATGAATCAAGCAAGATCAATCGGGCCTACCGCACGCTTCGTGACCCGATCGCGAGAATGAAATATCTGCTTTCGCTATACGGTTATTCTGTTGAACAATCGAAGCAAGTGCCGATGGAATTGCTCGAACTGGTAATAAATGTTCAGGAACAGGTAGCGATGTTAGAAGTGGGTCAAG
>DASTAO010000295.1:0-2566 GCA_035712525.1 Kapaibacterium sp. (SeqCode) | reverse complement strand
CTTTACCATATTCGCCTGATTCTGAATAGCATAGCCCAAGATTACTTAACACTGTGACTAAAGCAATATAATTTTCACCATAAAGTCTTTCGAACATTGACGTTGCCAAATTGAAGAATGTAACACTCTCTAAATAATGTTTTCTTGAATATAATACACTCCCTAAATTGCTTAATGTATCAGCGGTTTCAGCATGATCAGTTTTGTAATATCCTTGAAACATTTCAAGGGCAGTTCTAAAACATACCTCAGCTTCATCAAACTTTCCTTGCAGAAATAGTATCGCCCCCAGATCATTCAAGCTCTTCGCTGCTTTCGGATCATTCTTGCCTAAGATATTTTCTCTGATCTCTACTGCTTTTCTGAAGAGGGGTTCGGCTTCTTTGAAATTTCCGGTGTGGTAAAAGAGGGTGGCGAGGTCGTTCATGCTTTGGGCTGATTCGAGGTCTTCGCCGCCGAAGAGTTCTCGGCGCTTATCGAGGCCGTAGCGTAATAAGTATTCTGCTTCCGGATAGATCGACGCGGCAACTAACGCATCGCCAAGGCGGCTGGCAATATCAGCCGTTCGCGGCGGATCGTTCACGGTTCGCTCGAATGAGGTGAATGCTTCGTGATAGATCTCGCCGAGATCGTAATGCTCTTTTAGTACCGTCCAGAACCTGATGAGTTCATGCCGCTTCGATTCGTCGAGCAATGTATCAAGCAGTTCGAGATCGGTGAGGCAGGACTTATATCGCTGCCAGTTCTCGGCCTGCTGCCACTGCCACGGTTCTTCATCGCTGCGGCGATCGGAATATTCGCGCTTCGAAAAATACTCACCTAACTTCGAATGCGCTGCTTTTTTATCGTCGTCGGTTGCCAGATACCTGAACTCGACTGCTTCGCGCAAATAATTATGGAAGAAGGTATAAAGTCCCGAACGCTGCATCAAGTGGAATTCGAGAGCAATGAGAAATTCCGAAAGCGCTAACCGCGTCAGGCCGGTGATCTCGAGGAGTTCGGTTTCCGTCAGCCCATAGCGCGATGCCCAGATCGCCGACATCACTTCGCCGACGGTAAAGGCGCCATGATCGCGCTCCATTCGTTCGAGGACTTTTTGAAACAGCTCGTCCTCATCTTTAGCCGCAAGATAATTCGCCAGATAGGAATCGATCGCTTCATGGACTCCAAAGACGCGAAGCTCTTCGAGCAGCGTGCGGAGAAACAATGGGCTTTGAAGCTTTTCACTATCGGCAATGATCTCGAGTAGTTCGGGATCCAGATGCTTATGGTAGCGAGCCAGAAATTGATCGCTGATGCGTAATCGCCGCCCGTATCCTAATGGCCCGATCTCAAGCTCCTGCCAATTTCGTTTTCGTAATTGCTCGAGCGGTACTTCCGGTGTTGTCGAAATGATAAGCCGCACATTCGTCGGAATGAACTCCGGCAGCCAGTGCATCTCGGGGCCGATACCACTTAGTTGATTGACGGCATCGATGGCAAGGATCAGTTTTTCATCGGAGCGAACCTTCGCCAGCCATGCCGGAAACTCCTGAGTGAAGCTGCCATCGTCGGTCGGCAGTTCATCCGGCAGATCATAGCGGGCTTTTATCTCGAGCATCACATGACGGATCAGATCGACGGCGCTCGATGCTCCCGCTGCTGCACCGACGAAATGCCGGACGATAAATTGCTCCGGATGACGATCGGAATATTCATCCGTCAGATATGCCACGAGCGCGCTTTTGCCGAGACCGGATTTTCCCCATAAGATTAGCGGCGCATCATCGCTCGCAGCAAATGCTTCGAAGCGTTCGATGTATTGCGGATCGGCAATATAACTTTGCGTTCTATTTAAGGCAAAGGCTTCGTGTGCTAAGCGTTCGGTTTCGAGTGGCGTAGGTTCTTTCTTCTCGGGCCAATCGCGATCGAGTAATGCAAGAAGATCAGTATAGACCTGTTCGCCAAGTTCGGCTTCGGTTGCAAATTGTTTATAGGGCAGCGACAAACGAAGCGTCTGCTTTAATTCATCGAATGGCTTGCGGTCGTGCTTCGGGATATGATCGATGGCCGATGTTTGCTCATAAATGAAGGTCGAATTTTTCGGATCCGAAAATAATGCCGCATGGGCGATCTCGATCTCGACAATGCTTTTTTTGCGCTCGGCATAGCCAGTAAGCCAGGGATATTTTTTCAGTGTCTCCGGATCTTTCTCATATTCGGCAAGCCGCGGGACCCATCCATAGCGCGACCCAAGAATGCCGATGAAATATGGCCGGCACCGATCGATCTCTTCAAGACAGATCCGGACCACTTTCCCCGATCGAGATTCTTCGGATGTAATCCCCCATCGCAAGTCGATCTCGGTAAACTCGACACCGCGCTCGCGGCACTTGGCCCTGATGCGCGGAAATGTTTTTTTGACAAGATGCTCCCGCTCCGGCTGAAGGTCGGTAAAGGTCGAAGAGAGAAAGATTCGAAACTCTGCTGGCTTCACTGTGGGTAGTGCTGCTGTCAGTGCAAAGTTACGAAATGTTTATCAACACCAAGACTGCTTCACTGTCATTCTGAGCGAAGCGAAGAATCC
>DASTAO010000294.1:0-3525 GCA_035712525.1 Kapaibacterium sp. (SeqCode) | reverse complement strand
ATACGCGGTACACCGACCTGGCGAGCAAGAAGGATGTGCTCACGGGTCTGCGGCATCGGGCCGTCGGTAGCAGCGCAAACGAGGATGGCGCCGTCCATCTGGGCAGCACCGGTGATCATGTTCTTTACATAGTCAGCGTGGCCTGGGCAATCGACGTGAGCGTAGTGGCGGTTGCCGGTCTCGTACTCAACGTGTGCGGTAGCAATCGTGATACCACGTGCTTTTTCTTCCGGTGCGTTATCGATCGAATCGAAAGAACGAACCTGGGTGCCAGGCATCTTCTTCGCAAGCGCCATTGTAATAGCCGCCGTCAATGTCGTTTTACCATGATCGACGTGGCCGATCGTACCGATATTAACGTGCGGTTTATTCCGTTCAAATTTCTCTTTAGCCATCGTAGTCTATAAGAATAAAGTGAAATCACCGCCTCGGCAGGCTAAACTGCCGCTGCGAAGTATTTTTAAAATTGTTGTGGTCGAATCGTTTGAAAGCGGGCTTACGCCTGCTTTTGTTGTCCGCTTGCCCAGCGCTCGGTCGGTATTCAGGGTACGTATCCGGCGAAGATCGCCGTTCGTTTACCCTCAACGCATCCGGATAGCAGAGGCGAACGAGGTACTCCGTTTTTTACGGAGCGGGGTGATAACGGGTATAGATTGCAAAGAGTTTCCGGTTATTTTGAAATAGGTCAAAAAAATCCCCCTCCCCCCTCTAAAATCGCCCATTGCGGTATTTATTAATAAAGGCATTTTTCTGAGTTTTCCCCTTGTGTCACACATTAAGCGTGTCTTTACAAATGAAAACAGATAGGATAGCGGCTATTGTGATCTATTTCTTGTGTTTTTTGGCAATCCTCTTTTTTTGCCTTGTAGCAGTAAATAGGTTCTTATATCCCTACGAAGTGCATTGGCTTGAAGGATCATTATTAGATCAGGTAGCCCGGATCCAGAATGGGAGTCCCTTGTATTGCCAGCCAAGCATCCATTATGTCCCCTGGCTATATGAACCGGGCTACTACTATATTACTGCCTTTATTACCAAAATAACCGGTCTATCATTTGTAACTGCCCGAATCCCCTCTTTGCTTTCCACACTCGGCATTGTTGGATTGTTATATGCAATCACTAAGAAGGAAACTTCGTCAACTCTCCTTAGCACTGCTGCGGTTGGGTTATATCTTGCGGCATACATGAAAACCGAAAATAGTATGCTTCATGCAAGGGTTGATTCCCTATTTGTCTTTCTACTATTTGCCTCGGTTGCGATATTGTACTATAAACGATCGAATACCGGTGTCATTATCGGTGCACTCCTCCTGGTTAGTGCTTATTTTACTAAGCAGACGGCAATAGTAGTAACACCAGCCATTATTCTGTATTTTTGGAAAACCAATCGATGGAAACAGCTTCTGCTTTTTACAGGTGTTACAATAGGATGTATTGCCCTTGGAACACTCCTCCTTGATTACTCTTATAGCGGTTGGTTCAGCTATTACACTTCAACCCTCCCAAAACTTGGAAAAACAAAAATGCTTGACTGGAGATATGCGATCACATGGTTCTTTCTCTTTGGGGTCTATCGATGTTGGTCTGTCACTTGTATCTCACTCTGGCTTCCACTAAAACGTATCTTATCAAGCGCTACTCAGAATGACGCTTCTCTTTATTTTGGATTATTTGCTGTAACAACTGCTGCTATGGCCTTTTTAGGAGTGCTCAACCAAGGAGGCGGTCACAATGTCTATCTTCCACTTGCTTGTGGCTCGGCAGTTTCATTGCCACTTACTATCGGACAAATTAAAAAACGGCAAAGGAGTTTGGGATATGGCATTATCTGTCTTCAATTGATTCAACTGCTAACCTACCCCTGGTCAACTTCATGGGCAAGTGTTACTAGACAAGATATCGAAAACCAACAACACTTTTACTCTTACGTTCTATCACTCGATGGATCGGTCTGGATTCCATTTCATGGGTATAGCAGCCGTTTCACGAATCAAGAGCAATTTGCCGATCTTAATGCATTGCGAGATGTACTACTCGTCGGTGATTCTACTTCACGAAAGCTTGAAGACGAATATCGTGCATTCTTAAACAGCAAGCATGTAGATCATATTCTTTGCGACGTCCACGCCGAATTTCCCGGCTACTATCTTGCCGATTCAATGAGAAATCTTAATAAGCCTTGGATATCCCTTATTACCGATACAACAGGGAAGCAACTCAATTGCCCATGGATGTATCACTTTGTTCCTGAGCAAAGAAAGCAACTACTATTAACCGAGAGCAACCAGTGATTCTATAAGGACATTAAAGGTTATCAACCTGAAATGAAGTAATCGGAGCAAAGTATCGATTTCAGTTGTTCTTCGCGAATACTTTCTCATACTTAATGCTCGATATTAAATTAATTCGCGAACAACCTGACGTTGTTCGCGCCGCCATTGCAGCTAAGCGCGGTGACAATGTTCTTGATGAAGTCATTGAACTCGATGGAAATCGTCGGGCCATCATCGCTCGTGTCGATGTTTTAAAAAATAAGCGGAATACCGTCTCCGATGAAGTTGCGCGTCTTAAGAAAAACAAAGAAAGCGCAGACGATGTGATTGCTGAGATGAAAGTGGTTAGCGATGAGATCACTGCACTCGATCTTCAACTTCGCGAAGTTGAAGAGAAATTAAATGGCTTGCTCGACACGATTCCGAACGTAACTCATTCGAGCGTCCCTCATGGTGAAAGCGCCGAGCAAAATGTCGAAGTAAAGCGTTGGGCCCCGAGCGGAAAAACGGGCGCTTTCGATAAACGCACTGGCTTAGACCATCTTCAGGTTGCTGAGAAGTATTCACTCTTCGATTTTCAACGTGGTGCTAAAATAACCGGCGCAGGTTTCCCATTATATACCGGCCGAGGTGCATCACTCGAGCGAGCACTGATCAACTTCATGCTCGATCAGCACACCAGAGCGCACGGTTATACCGAAGTCATGCCTCCCTTCTTTGCAAATGAAGCATCGCTTCGTGGTACGGGCAACTTACCTAAATTTCGCGATCAGGTGTATCACATGCCTGAAGACGATCTCTTTGCCATTCCGACAGCAGAAGTGCCGGTAACAAATATCTATCGTGACGAAACGCTGAAAGGCGAAGACCTTCCGATCAAGTATACTGCATATAGTGCTTGCTTCCGTCGTGAAGCCGGATCGTACGGAAAAGATACTCGTGGTTTTTTGCGCGTCCATGAATTCAATAAAGTTGAACTCGTAAAATTTACGACTCCGGAATCAAGCTACGAAGAGCATGAGGCATTAACTGCCGATGCAGAACGGATCTTAGAATTACTTGAAATCCCCTATCGCCGCTTACTGCTTTGCGATGGCGATACCGGATTTTCAAATGCAAAGACATACGATCTTGAAGTCTGGGCACCGATCGAAGGCCGCTGGCTTGAAGCATCGAGCTGTTCGAACTACGAATCATTTCAGGCGCGACGAGCAAACATTCGCTTCAAGCGTGATGCAAAATCGAAACCG
>DASTAO010000293.1:0-13936 GCA_035712525.1 Kapaibacterium sp. (SeqCode) | reverse complement strand
GCGTAGCTTCGATGCCGGTAGCCGATGCCATGCTTGGCCGCGTCATCAATCCGCTCGGTGTGCCGATCGATGGTGGCGCACCGATCCCCACCGATAAGTATTTGCCGATCGAGCGCAAAGCGCTCGGCGTTATGCAACGCTCACCAGTTAACCAGCCGCTTCAGACGGGCATTAAAGCTATTGATGGCATGATTCCGATAGGCCGCGGTCAGCGCGAGCTTATCATCGGTGATCGCCAGACCGGTAAGACGGCCGTTGCTATCGATACGATCATCAATCAGAAATCTACTCATAGCGAAGCTGCAAAAGCTCAGGGTGTTGCTCCGGTTTATTGCATCTACGTTGCCATCGGTCAGAAAGCTTCGACGGTTGCGCTTGTAAAAGCAAAACTTGAAGAATACGGTGCAATGGAGTACACGACGATCATTGCTGCAACTGCTTCCGATCCGGCTCCGCTTCAGTTCATTGCTCCGTACTCGGGTGCAACACTCGGCGAGCACTTCCGTGATACCGGACGTCATGCCCTTGTCGTCTATGATGATCTTTCCAAACAAGCCGCTGCTTATCGCGAGCTTTCACTCTTGCTTCGCCGCCCACCGGGACGTGAAGCATACCCCGGAGACGTATTCTATCTCCATAGCCGCTTGCTCGAGCGTTCTTCAAAACTTTCTGCCGATCTCGGCGGCGGTTCGTTAACGGCATTGCCGGTTATCGAAACTCAGGCCGGTGACGTATCGGCATACATTCCGACGAACGTTATCTCGATCACCGACGGCCAGATTTACCTCGAACCGAACTTATTCAATGCCGGTGTTCGTCCTGCTATCAACGTCGGTATCTCGGTATCGCGCGTCGGTGGTAATGCTCAGATCAAGGCCATGAAAAAAGTGGCTGGTACACTTCGTCTGGATCTTGCACAGTATCGCGAACTTGAAGCGTTCGCAAAGTTCGGCTCCGATCTCGATAAGGCTACTCAGCAGCAGCTCCGTCGTGGTCAGCGTCTTGTCGAATTGCTCAAGCAGGGACAGTACGTTCCGATGCCGGTCGAAGAACAGGTTGTTGTGCTCTATGCAGGTACTCAGGGATATATTGACGACGTGGCGATCGAGAATGTTCGCCGCTTCGAGCATGATCTTCTCGAGTTCATGCGCTTGCGTCACAATGACCTCTTGGTAAAGATCGCTTCGGTGAAAGAGCTTTCCGGTGAGATCGTCGAAGGCCTCAAAGGGGCACTTTCGACCTTCAAGAGCCAATTTAAATAATCTTCCGAATGAGGCCAGTGATAGTATCGCTGGCCTCTTCGTTGTTGGCGGCAACTTGTTCGATACTATTGGGTTATCTTAGTGAATACTAACGCCCGAAAGAATATGAGCCGCCAGCTTGTGCGAAGTTTTGTATCTATTGTTCTTTGTCAGTTTATTGTATCTGTTTCCTTCGCCCAACAGGCCGATACGACGATCGTGTTTCCGCAGCGGAATAATTCGATTAACTTCGACCGCTCGCGGCCACAGCTCAGTGGTATCGTCAGTGTTGGTGTTGGCCCATTTAATGGCTTTCGCAGTTCTGGTCAGTATGCTTCGGTATTACAGCCGAATCTCGGGTTCGATTTTTTGGCTGAACCCGGCGGTGCAATTCATTTATTGCTCGGCGGCCGGCTCGGAATCTCTGATCCGCTGACGACCGAAGTCAACTTCGGATTTCGAGTGCCGTTCGGTATTGGTGATCCGCATTCGCTAATGGTATTTTCCGATCTCGGATTATTATTTTTCAGCGACGATACGAAAGAATCGACCGTCAATACCGGAGTCCGTGTTGCCTTTGGTGCAAGAACCTACGGTTGGCTCGATATGGAATACCGCCTTGCCGGTGAATTCCGCGGTTCGTCAAAACGGGATGTCGATAACAATCTCGACCGAACATTATGGTGGGTCGGTGCTGAAGTCGGGGTATCGTTTTCGCTCGTCAGCAGCCCGAAGATAATTTCTCACCGCGATTCGCTCAGGGCAAGCTTGCATTATATTGCTACTGCTGATGAGCTTGATGAATTCGATTACATTACCTCGAACGAGCGGCTTGACGAATGGGTCGATCGCTTCTGGCGCCGGCGCGATATAACGCCAAGTACCCGAATCAACGAAGCCCGGATGGAATATGAACGCCGCGTTCGCATTGCTAACGAGTTGTTCTCTCATCCGAAAAAGCTTGGGGTGCTTACCGATCCGGGTCGGATCCTCGCCATCTACGGCCAGCCCGATGAGATCGAAACCGCCTTCAGTTCATATAACGAGCGCTATGGCTATGTACTCTGGGTCTATCGGAGTAGAATTGTCGGACAATCGTTAGCAGTATTTTTATTTGTTACCGATCCGCCTCGCGAGTGGAAACAAACCTATTCAAATGTACCTGGAGAAACCACGGGCCCATTACCCGGCGATCTCCCCAAACAAATGATGAGGTGGATACAATAATAGTATCAAGTTAAGAAGTAAAAGTATATGGCAACGCTACGCGAAATCAGACGACGCATTACCGGTGTAAAGGCTACCGCAAAGATCACGCAGGCCATGAAGATGGTGGCTGCGGCGAAGTTGCGCCGTGCTCAGGATGCGATGATAGCTGCCCGTCCGTATTCAAAGACTCTCGATGCGTTGCTCAAAGATCTGCTTTCAAATGCAGGTGATGAGATCCCCAAGACGCCGATTCTCTTCGGTCGTACCCAACAAGAAGAAAACTCCGATCGCGTATTACTCATCATCGTCTCGAGCGATCGCGGCCTTGCCGGTGCCTTCAATGCGAACATTATCCGTTTTGCTGAAAACCGAATTCGCGAAACATACGGCGCTCACCTTGCATCCGGTCGTCTCGGCATCATTCCGGTCGGCCGTCGTGCAACCGATTATTTTGCAAAGCGCGGATATACGATCGTCGAATCGCATCCCGGAGTTTTTAATAAGCTTGAATTCTCAGTAGCTCAGCATTTGGTCACTAAAGCGACCGAGCTCTTTACCAATACCGATTACGATACTGTCGAGATCGTTTATAATGAGTTTAAGTCGGTCATTGCTCAGAAACAAGTTGCCGAACGCTTGCTTCCGGTTCTTGACCCGCAACAATTAAGCGATGCCCAACACAGCCAGGCAAGTCAGCAATATATATACGAACCAGATCCGACGGAGATCCTCGAAGTACTTGTTCCTCGCCATCTCGAAACAACTGTTTGGAAATCATTGCTCGAATCTAACGCTGCCGAGCAAGGTGCTAGAATGAGCGCCATGGATTCTGCAACGAAGAATGCGAAAGATCTTATCTCTGCCTTGCAGCTTTCATATAATAAAGCTCGTCAGGCTGCGATCACCAAAGAAATCCTTGAGATCGTCGGCGGCGCCGAAGCATTGGCAAAAGGTGATTAAATACGAGTAACATTGTGTTAGTAAAGGCAGACAGCAATGTCTGCCTTTTTGTTTTCTACCGTTAGATACCTGATTGAGAATGACTCTTGCAACACAATTAGAACAGTTGACCGAGCGGATCGAGAAGGCTTGTGCCCGATCAAGCCGTCAGTCGCAAGATGTTACTCTAATCGCCGTCACTAAGACTCATCCTCCTGAAGTTGTTAAAGCCGCTTACGATCTTGGCCTCAGAGAATTTGGCGAGAACCGTGTTCAGGAATTGCTAAAGAAAAAAGAAGCACTTGATCCCGATTTTTCAATTCTCAATTCCGAATTCTCCATTCCACACTGGCATTTGATCGGTCAGCTTCAATCGAACAAAGCGAAGTACATAGCCCCATTCATTCATCTTGTGCATTCGATTGACTCCATCTCCACAGCACAGGAATTATCTCGCCGCGCGGAGCAACATTCACGAACGATCAATATTCTCGTCGAAGTAAACGTCGCTGCCGAAGCATCGAAATCGGGCATTGCACCTGCTTCGCTTCCATCGTTTCTCGATGATCTCGCTGAAAAAGCACCGGCGCTTTCTGTCAAAGGTCTAATGACCGTCGCCCCATATAATGATGATCGACAGACAACCCGTCCGCACTTCATCGCATTAAGAACACTCGCCGAAAACCATCGTCTAAAAGAACTATCAATGGGCATGAGCAATGATTTCGAAGTAGCCATCGAAGAAGGCGCGACGATGGTGCGAGTGGGGAGTGCGTTATTCGGCGAACGTGGATAGGGTAACATTCTCTGTATTCGAAAGTTAGTAGTATATATCTACATGCTCAAATGAAGGTAAAAATAGTAATATACATCGTCGCCATTCTTTCGCCGGCGCTTCTATTTGGACAAACGGCCCAATGGCAGCTATTGGGCAAGATCCTCTTGATTACTTTAATCGGTTTGAAGCGAATCCCTTTGTTATCTCCGATACGAATGTGCTATTTGCTTATGCTAACAATCAAACGATTCGGAGCACCGATGGAGGAGCATACTGGAAAGAAATTACTCCTTCGGTAAATGGAGAGTTACGAGCCGTTCCTAATTCTACTATTTTGTTATTCTACAATCGGGTAAGGCCTATGCTTTCCGAGAGTCTCGACAGCGGAAAAACATGGTCAGTTCTTAACGACTCCTTTGATATCGTGAATCCTAAACTTTATACAGCATTCCGATTCTGGTCGCCAAGGGATATGCAATATTTTGGGCGGACATTGGATTCACTATTGGTCACGGCAAGTACACATGACTCAGGCCAACATTTTTCTATTATCACTATCGATTCGGTATTAACAAATTTCTTGGAAGAAACCGGCCTGAAAAAAGCTTGGAATTTACCGGAAATGATGTGGCTCGATTCGCTCCATGGTTGCTTTTGGTCAATGACACAAGGGGCCGATAACTATTCAAAGGTCATTATAACTACTGATGCCGGGAGGTCATGGCATCGTCCGGATTTCCCTTCACTGCATTCAATTAGAAATATGGGTAAGGGGTCGTGTTATAACGGTATATACGTATTACAACCTAACGTCTCTGGGATGAGATCTTTTTCTTATTCGACGGACTATGGACTTACTTGGGTAACATTACCGGATAAATCGAGTCCGGCCTATCTTCGCAATATTATGCCCCTGAGCAGCTCCTCTTTTTTAGCTACGGGCTGGCCTGAAGCACTAGGAAATGATTACTTTACATCTCCAGTAACGGCTTTCTGGTATTCCACTAATGCCGGCATGTCTTGGGTTTCCGATTCCCTGACAGCCCGCAATTTTGATATGTTTGGATACCCATTAACGATCGGAGATTCAGTGCACATCTATGCACGAGGCTCATCTACGAATAGTGCAAAATTTCCCGAAAATGGTGAATATTTATTTCGCCTTGGGCTGCAAAAGTTGGGTATTGAAAACAAAGGAACATCTGAAAATGCAATGATGCTGTTTCCTAATCCGTGCAGTGACCACCTTTCAGTTTCTCCCGCTGCAAAGAAAATAACTATTTATGATGCAAATGGAAAGCGGGTACTTACGGTTTCGAACCCAAGCACGCTACTCGATCTCCATTCGATTAGTCCGGGTACGTATTTCCTTGAAGGAGTACTGCAAAATAATGAAATAATAAGAAAGAGTATTGTCAAATATTGAGAATGAACGATGGGTGGGTTGAAAGCGGAGTAACACTTAAAACTCAGAACTAAGAACTCAAAACTTCCCCCGTCGTATTTTTGTGGAAACAACCACAACTACTAATGCCTCTATCTCCGCTGGACATTAAGAAAAAAGAATTCGAACAGAAGATGCGCGGCTACGACGTCGATGAAGTTCGCGCCTTTCTCGATGCCGTCTCACAGGAATTCGAACTGCTGCTTCGCGACCAATATTCGATCGAGGACGAACTCGAATCCACCCGCAAAAAGCTTGATCACTATACCTCCCTCGAGAGCATGCTCGAAAAAACTCTCCTTGCCGCCCAGCAAACGGCAGTAAAGATGGAGGATCAGGCAAAGAAAGAAGCGGCTCTCATTCTCGAAGAAACCCGCCTCGAACGAGATAAAGTATTAAGAGATCTTCCGCTCGAAGTCGAACGCTCTCGAGGCGAAGTGACACGCTTAAAGGCAGAATACGAAGCGACGGTTGTCAGGATGAAATCGCTGATCGAAGGTTTCAACATCTTCATAGATAATCTTGCAAAAGCAGAGCAGCCGGTGTGAAGAAGCTTCTCCTATTCCTGCTTCTTGTTGTTTCAATTAGTAGTTGTTCGAAGGACAACAACCCTGCGTCGTGCCCAACAGGCACTAATCCCATTCTCGATTCAACAGCCAGCATCATCGTCAAGCGAATAATCGATGGTGATACCTTCAGGTTTTCGGTTGGTAGTGATAGCATCGATGTTCGGGTGCTCGGCATTGACGCCTATGAAACAAAGCATGGGCAGCATCTGGATGATCAAGCTGCTTCTCAGGGTATCGATACTGCTACTGCGATCCAGATAGGTTTTAGAGCGAAAGCATTTGCAGATTCACTGCTAACCAATCGAACGATCATCATCTATCGAGACCCATCGCAGCCATACCAAGATGCGTTCGGCAGATTGCTCCGTCACGTCTTTTTCACCAATGGCCAAACACCTACGGATTTTGGTGCCCTGATGCTTGAAAAACACTATGCCTTGAAAGATTGATATTCAGTCGACCGCTCCATTTTTTCCCTATTTTTGTACCACGTATTTTTCACTAACCACCATTCATTCTATGAATCGTACTTCACTTATTGCTTTTGCAGCAGGTGCGGCGTTAGTTCTGACGCTCAGCAGTTGCAGCAAAAAAGAAGGCGGAGCCCCAGGAGCTACTGATAGTTCTAAGGCTGCTGCCGGCGCGCCGATGTCGCAAGTCGAGCGCGGTAAATATCTCGTCATGGTAGGCGGTTGTAACGACTGCCATACCCCATGGAAGATGGGCGAAAAAGGACCGGAGCCTGACATGACTAAAATGCTTTCCGGGCATCCGGAAGGGATGAACATGCCTCCACCGCTTCCGCAGCCAATGCCATGGATGATCAATGCCGCTGCCACCATGACGGCTTGGGGGGGGCCATGGGGTGTGTCGTTTACCAGAAACCTGACGCCTGATCCGGAAACCGGACTCGGCAAAGTTGACGAAGCAGGATTTATCAAGATCCTTCGTACTGGTATTCGCTCCGACGGCAAGCCGATCATGCCGCCAATGCCGTTCGAGGCGATCGGTAAAATGACGGATGAAGATCTCAAAGCTATCTATGCTTACTTAAAGTCGATTCCGCCGATCAAGAATAAAGTACCGGAAGATATGGCTCCAATGCCAGGTGCTCCAGGATCACCGGGTGCTCCTCCGATGCCAGGAATGCCGCCTCCGCCAGCTCCGAAGAAGAAATAATACTCGAAGGTAATTCTCTTAATCCAAGCCGTGTGAAGAGCGATCATCACACGGCTTGTGTATTTTATCCCGTGACAGGAGGTAGCTGGTTCTATTTATTTACTTCGCAAAGAAACACTGATTGACACCGGTATCGAGAACAGTGTCTTTCTGAAGGAAACGATCGTAAACTTTCATCGATCGTGCCGGAGTCTGAAGTTGGGAAGTGTATAGAATATACTTACGATCAGTCGAGTACCCACTAAAGATTACCCCTTTCCCTGGGTTTGAAAATATGGGAGTGGGAGTACTTGAGAAACTGCTATTTACTTCATAAAAAGCAGTTTGTGAACTTGGGGTAGAGATTGAAGCTAGAATAGTATCGGGCATTGCCGAAAATATAGCATCTTCAACTTTCCAATTTTGTGGGAAAGAAATAATGGATGGTGAGCCGATTGGCATGGGTATGGTCACCAACTTCTTTGTCGGATTATAGATCAAAATGTTTGAAGCGTCAGCCGACCAGGTAATGTGTTCGCCAAAACCGATATCGACGAATGCTCTGAGCACTCCAGTGTCACCTGGTTTTGTATCAACTATTGTTAATTCGTCATTATAACCACCGCCATTACCATCGGTAAAGAATGCCGCTGATTTACCATTCGGTGAAAGAATAGGACAAATGTCATGCTCTAATTTTTTGTGAATGAATTTAACGAATGGCCCAATGGTATTTTCACCAATATCTACTCGATAAATTACCCCGTCAATACGTCCACCACCTGAAACAGGGCGTTCTTCAGTGGTTAATATTACAAAGTCAGCTTTTGGAGATAATTCAGCTGCTATGTATGCTCCCGAATCGATTATGATTTTATCGGATCCATCTGCATTGCAAAGTATTACATAAACATCTTTGCCAGTTTTAGGACTAAAATAAACTACCTTCCCATTCCTCGGCCCCGAAGTCAAATAAGCATCATCCGCAATAACCATCGGATTTGTCCCATCGGCATTGATGCGAAGGATCTGGCTTGTTGAACTCGGCCCAGAACCTGTCCGCTTGACATAGAAAATAGTATGTACCAATTCCTTACCAAGCATCGGATCGTTAAGCGATACTTCACCGCAGGACGAAAGCCCGAATGCAAGAAGCAGCGCCGCAATGGCAATAACCTGTTTCGATATGTGGGTTCTGATGCGCATTAAAAGGTATAGCTTAATCCTGTAGTCCAGGCAGTTTTACCAGCACCAAGGGTAGTATTGTGACTATTGTAGAAAAGCTCAGTCCATTCATACCCTGCAGATATATTTACTGCCCCGGTCAAATTGTAATTCACGCCGGCTTTAAGTTTATTGATTATTCCCGCTCCTTCAACTGATGCGCCGATGATTTCACGGGCAGTAATATTTACACCGGCAATATTAAATGGTGAATATTCAGTTGCTATTCCGAACCATGTTAGAGTCGGGTCTGCATTGATATTGCCATTTGCCTTAAGTAAATAGAGGGGGAAGCTTTCTTCACCGCCGGCAGCACCAACCGAAATATGTTCGGCTGGTTGGAAGAACATTACACTCAGTGTTGTATTGTTGAACATCGTCGAAGCCGAAGGCACTTTACCTGAACGATCTTGTATGAACGAACTTCCAAAATACCGTTCTGCTGAAACAGTTATACCTGTTTGATTTCTCGGGCTTAAATTATCTCTGATACCGAAAGGATTATGAGTAATTTTCGCTCCTTCATTATCACTAATATTCTTAATAGTGCTCGGTGACAATTCATTAATCGCTGCCGAAGGCACCGATGCAATAGCTACTTCATCGGCATTCGATTTCTGAACGACCGGAGTATTCAGCTGAGAATTGTTTACAGATGGATTATCAACAGCAGTATTAGCAACAATCTTCTCTTGAGTCACCGGCGGTTCCGAAGCCATCTTTACCGCCGGGGTATTCTCATGTATCACTGATACACCACTCTTACGAACTGCATTGAACTGGGAAGTTTTTTTCACCAGTTCGGCATCAGCCATCGCAGGTGTCTCGGGGGAGATAGTCGTTATCATCTGGGGAAGAGAACGATGATCCTCTATGGTCCGCGAGATCGCCTGTGGGGCCTGAGCAGGAAGAGGAGTATTCTCAGTCAACTTTATGACGCCGTAGGTCATGGCACCGGTAACCGCAAGTGCCGGAAGAGCAAAAGTTTTTACTAAAGCGAACCAACCACTATTAGCAATATTCGTTAACGCCGGAACAGCCGGGGCAACAGCACTCGAGACGGCGACCGGAACAGCAACACCGGCGCGAAGGAAGAGCGCTTCCGTTAGCGAAGGCGGAGGAATAGCTGTGGTTACCTCGCGTTCGACAGCTTCTTTCATGCGCATGGCATCCTCGAACTCCGACTGGAGCTCCGGATTATTTGCCAGCGCTTCATAAAGCTTAGAGCGTTCGGCAGGAGTCGCTTCCCCATCGACGAAGAGATAAATAAGATCAGAATGTGTTAGCGGTTCACTCATAAATGTATTTCCTTCCTTCTTTCCTTGTCATCTTCTTCGGCAAGGTAGGGGGTCAGAATCTCACGCATTCTCTTTTTGCCTCGGGCGATCCAGTTACGCACCGAGGTAACGGGCGTTTCCATGGTCTCGGCGATCTCTTCGTATGAAAGTCCGCCGTAGGTTTGCAATGCCAATGCCTCGCGTTGTTCTTCCGGCAGCAAATCGAGCGCCATTGCGACAAGACTTGCTAACTCAGCCGTCTCGACTGAACGGTCTTCCACCGGATGTTCAAAATCTTCTATTGCAATTGTATTCTTCTGATTGCGCTTGACGTTCAACGATAGGTTACGCGCAATGCGAAGCAGATACGCCGGAACATTCGTCATTGATTTTTCGCCCGAAGCTGCCTTCAAAAAGCGAACGAACGTATCCTGGAAAATATCATCGGCCTTGTCCTGATCGCCAACGATCCGACGGCAGTACAGGAAGACTCGGTTCGAATACCGATTGTAGATTTCGGTAAACGCCGCATCGCGAGTCTGCCCCTCACTCTTGAGGAGGGCGCAAAGCTCGAGATCGCTTAATGTCTTCAACGTATACTGCATCCAATAATAATGACACAACAATGGGGTTGTCGTTTCACGTAGGGGCTATTTAATAAGCCATTATTTCAAAAGATAGTTTATCCGAAAGATGGGTATGTAACTCATTATATATCATAGGTATCGTTGTGCACCCCACACTAATCCCCCTTACGGAAAGAGTCCGCCTGTGGGCGGACTCCGAAGCCTAAAATAAAGCTTGCAAATATACGAAATTTTCCATTAAAATCCAAATTAATATATCATAAATATATGATATGTGAATAAATTGTTGATAAATAATTCTTGACCTAGTTCTTAAGGGTTTCCGAAAAGTGAGCGTGAGTGGATGCTACTTTCCATCTTTGGTAGTGTTAAAAAAATATCCAAACTCATCGACTGCTTTGAAAGAACTCCTTTTTTTACTGGCCTTCATTGCGACCCTCGGCACCGGCTGCGATGACTCTTCTGTGCATACCTTTAGCCCCGGCGGTAGTGGTTCCTTTGATGTTGTAGGATTGCTTCAAACAATGACGGCGGCCAAGGTGACGGTAATGGCAAATACGCTTCACCATACCTTCGTTCAGCAAGGAGGCAGAGACCCTGGTAATACTACAGATTTTTGGGGAGTACGGGAATATATTTTTGAAAGTAAAGAGCCGGGAATGGTGTGGAGTGATTCGGGAGTGGCTTCAGAGCTACGTTTTTCTGTACTTAATGTGGACCCGCCGTTTGCGTATGATGTAAGCTCGGCGGACAAATCATTAATGCGTTGCACGATCGATGCATCCGGTAAAACAATACATGATCTTCTTTGCACTGCCTCTAATTATGATAATCCCGAATCCGGAGATCCGGATTTTGATAACAACCGCTACAGAACACTCTCCTTCAGTACTCCGACGCTAATCTTAGATTCTGTCTTCGACGATTCGGTTTCATTCGTCATTCGCGATCCTGCGATTTGGCAACATATTTCTCTAGCCTACTCTCACGATGAAACGGTGTATACTACGTACAAAAAACAATTTACTCTTACCGCATTCGATACCCTTGGGGTAGGATACCCAAATACCTGCAGGCTCGTATTCTTTAAGAAATAATTACCACCCCATCCGCTCCACAAGCCTCGAGATGTGAGCGACATGATGCTTCCCATGCCAGGCATACTGACCAATGCTTTGCTCGAGTGTCCATTTGCCGGATTCAGGATGATGGAAAGTTCTCTGTAATTCAGATTCATCAAGCGAGTCGAGCATCGTTGCCCAGCGCTCATGCAGCGAAGTAAGCAGTTGTAGTGAGGTTTCTACCGGCAGTGTTGTGTCAGCAAGCTTCGCCCATTCGGCTTCGCGGTAAGCCTTGATGGTTGGATCGTCTTCGGTCAGTGCTAGCCGATGACGAATAAAGGCGTTCATGTGGCTATCGGCAAGGTGATGCACGACTTGACGAACCGTCCACCCCTCCTCACGATACGGCGTATCGAGTTGTTCGGGAGTAAGCGTTGAGATAGTAGTCCGTAATCGTTCAGGCAGCTCGTGAATATCATTGATGTTTCTATTCGTTTCTTCGGGGGAGTAATTGGCAGGCTTGTTAAAAGTACCAATAGGAAAGCGAAGAACATAGAAAGCGGTGTCCATTTTTTTTGTAAGAGATGTTTGCTCTGAATACGTGGTACTCGAAGATGGGTTACAAAAAGAATTATTGCACGATCAAATTACCACCCATCGAGACGCCATCATCGCGAATGAACCGGTAATGATAGAGCCCCGCGCTAAGTTCACCGCGTTCGAACGTTAGATAATTATCGCTATTAGCAAGAGCTTCTCTCCTGACTTCCGAACCTGTAATACTAATCAACGAGAACGATACCGAATGCCCCGATGCAAATGTCGGCGGAAGAATGAGCATCGAATGGTCGGTCATCGGGTTCGGATAGATCAAAGCTCTATCTTGCAACTCACTCGAAATATGCACAGTGCTATTGCCCGCTGATGTCTTCACGATCCACGCATCGGTCGTAGTATCAGTATGATTACCGACGACCTGCTGATCGGAAGAGATCGAATACCCGCCCAAGATAAATCCGTTGTCGCTTGTTTGCGCGATGGAATATAGTTGATCGAAATCGGAGCCGCCGTAAGTCATTTGTTGGGTGAGAGTACCATTTTTATCGATTCGCACTAGCCAATAATCGGCAATGCCATGTTGCGTAATCCCATTGATATCATCAGAGCCGGTATACGCAGCGATCACAAAGCTGCCATCGGAGCACTTTGAAATATTATACATCTCATCGTCATCGCGGCCACCGAACGTCTTGATCCAATCCGTTGCTCCATTTGCCGAAAGTTTTACGACAAGCGCATCCGATAAATTCACGCCGCCATGATGGCCAAGATCTGCAAGATCGCCATCGTTCGAATGAGTATAGCCGACAAAAATATATCCGCCATCGGCAGCGAGTTCGACATCGTCGAACTGATCGTCAAGAGCACCACCGATCGAGCGCTGCCACTCGAGCGCACCGTTCTTATCGATCTTAAAGGCCCAGGCGTCGCTTGCAGATGTGGGTGCGAGATGATGGCCGGTCACATTGCCATCGATCGAGTAAGAAAACCCGGCAACAATAAATCCTTTATCGGGTGTCTCGCGAATTCCAACGGCCTGATCGTCGAGCGAACCGCCATAACATTTTGCCCAGTCGATGATACCGGTAGAAGTCAGCTTGACGATCCAGCAATCGGAAGATGCCGAGCTATGATTACCGCTCACATCGCCATCGGTCGAGAACGAAGAACCGGCTATGATATAGCCTCCATCAGTGGTCTGTTTGATCATCTGCGGATCGTCTTCTTCAGCGCCGCCAAACGATTTTTTCCATTGCACCTGGCCTTGCGTATCGAGCTTAAGGATCCAATAATCATAGGCTCCGATATAATCGGTCACATCGCCATCACTCGATGAAGAGTTGGCAGCAACGATGTATCCATCGGTCGTTTCCTCGACCCAATACCCGATATCGTCTCCGGCTCCGCCAAGGAATTTCTTCCACTCGATCGCACCCTTTGATGAAAGCTTGACGATCCAGACATCGTTATCGCCATCGGAGATTCTACCGGCAACATCGCCATCGGTTGAGGTTGTAAATCCGGTCATGATATAGCCGCCATCTTTCGTTTGGCGTACTGAGTACGCGCCATCATCGCCGCCGCCGCCAAGCGCTTTAGACCATTCGATGGACTGCGCACAAACCGTGGTTGAAAGAAAAATTGTAAATAAAAATAGCAGCAACGATCTCATATCTAATTCGAGTGTATGATTAATACCTGATCTCTGTAGGGGCGAGGAATGCATTGATAATACACTTGAGTGTACCAAAGAATTTCACAGTAGGTCGGATGCTCTTATCCGAAAGTAGGTCGGACACTCCTGTCCGACCAATGGTACGGCAACACGAAAGATTATCGTTGTTGAAACAAGACAGACAGGAGTGTCTGTCCTACTTCTAAACCTAAC
>DASTAO010000292.1:0-6327 GCA_035712525.1 Kapaibacterium sp. (SeqCode) | reverse complement strand
GATCGCTAACTCGATCTCAGCAAAGATCTCCGGCAATTCGTGAAGCTCTACTTCGCCGCATTTATTCTTGAATGAACCGATGGGAAGCGCCGTTGCGATCTCATCGGCAAGTGCTCGCTCATCAGCACTACCATGAAATTCGATTCTATATCCTAAAGTAAGCAGCGACTTCGCCGCTTCCTGAAAATGCTCTACCGGCCAGCGCTTATTCCAATGCTTTGCACCGGGGCAGATCGCTGCAACACCATTCTTTTTCTTTAGACTAATATCGAATAGCGGAGCACTGCCGGTATCACTCACCCCAAGCCCTGCCGCCGTCTCAAAATATCGGCCGATTACATCAGGCTCTTTCTTTAGCAAGTTGATCTTAAACTTGACGAGCAGCCAGCGTTTGAAGCTGCGTTTATTGATAATGGTAACCGTAGCATCTTTGATCGTATGAAGTTTAGTCGAACGAAAATTATTATGCAGATCGAGGACGTGAGTATAACCCGTAGCCGAAAGCTCTTCGACTTTTTTCGCAAGAATATCTTTCTTCGTATCGAGGCCGATCACCAGTGTAAGCCCCGGAAAAAACTGAGCAAGCTTCACGAATTCTTTCTTGACGATAAGATCGATTCTGGCCTCGGGATATTTCTGGCGCAATGCAGCAATGAGCGGCATCGTGAGAATGATATCCCCGAGTGAGCTGAGCCTGATGAGAAGAATTCGTGGTTGCATTTTTTCGAATGCAGTAATTGTTTACTTGTATATGCAGAAACCAACAACGCTCGGCGAACTGAAACGTTCGGGATACGAGATCCTCCCGATCAAAGAAGAAGTCCGCCGCAACCTCATCGCAAAGCTTCGCAGCAAAGAAGAATTATTTCCGGGCATTCTCGGCTATGACGAAACGGTCATCCCGCAGGTCGTCAATGCGCTGCTTGCCAAGCATGACATAATCCTCCTCGGCCTTCGCGGCCAGGCCAAGACTCGCCTTGCCCGCGGCCTCGTGCAGTTGCTCGACGAATGGACACCCATCATCGCTGGCAGCGAAGTAATGGATAATCCCTTTGCACCGATCTCCTACTATGGTCGAAACAAAGTCGAAGAGCTCGCCGATGAGACTCCCATCGACTGGATTCACCGAAGCGAACGCTACGGCGAGAAGCTGGCTACACCAGATGTAACAATATCCGACCTAATTGGGGACATTGACCCTTTAAAAGCTGCTGCCGAGCGGTTGCATTATTCCCACGAAGGTGCCATTCATTTCGGTATCGTCCCAAGAACGAACCGTGGTATCTTTACCATCAACGAACTTCCCGATCTTCAGCCGCGCATTCAGGTCGGCCTATTTAATATCCTCGAAGAACGCGACATTCAGATCCGTGGCTTCAAAGTTCGCATCCCGCTCGATGTGATGATGATCTTCACGGCAAATCCGGAAGATTATACTAATCGCGGCAATATCGTAACGCCGCTCAAAGATCGCATCGCTGCGCAGATCGTCACGCACTATCCGATCGATCTCGATCATGCCATCGCCATCACCGAGCAGGAATCCTGGACTCGCCGCTCCGAAGAAGAAGGCCTCGTGCTTCCATATTATTTCAAAGAGATCATCGAACAGATCGCCATCGAAGCGCGAGCTTCAGATTGGGTCGATCAGAAGTCCGGAGTCTCAGCCCGCTTAAGTACAAGTGCGATGGAGACGCTCATCTCCAATGCCGAACGCCGCGCCATCTCGAATGGCGATCATCTCATTGCTCCGCGTATCACCGATCTGGCATCGGTCATCACCGGCATCACCGGCAAAGTAGAGTTAGTATTCGAAGGAGAAGAAGAGGGAATTACAACCGTAGCAAAAGCCTTGATAGGCCGAGCTGTTAAAACCATCTTCAAAAAATATTTCCCCGATCCACTAGCAAAACCAAAAAATCGCGAACAGGTAAAAAGCGAATACGACGACATCCTCGACTGGTTCGCCAAAGGCAACAGCCTTTCGATCACCGACACGATGAACTTCGAAGCGTACACCTACGAGCTATCGAGAGTCCCGCATTTAAAAGAATTAGCGATCCGCCAAATTCAAATTCCGGAAGCCGACCGGTTCTCATTAGCATCGGCAATGGAGTTCGTCCTCGAAGGCTTACACCAACATTCAAAGATAGCCAAAAGCGATAGCTTCGGCCAACCCGCAGTAAGCTACGGCGATATGATCGGCTCGATCTTTAGTGGTACGTTTGATGAAGAAGAGGACGAAGAAGAGAGTGATGAGTTCTTTCAGTAAGGCCGCCCACGATTGAAATCGTTGGCTGTGTTGTCGACGTCCTATCGGACTCAGTGTTAGTGCGGTAGCACGGCAACAGATTAGCCTAGCGTTTCAACGCTGGGCGGGCGTAACGATTGGAATAAATCTCAGTCTTAAAGTGACATCGGCTCCATCATCCGTCGGCCAACCCTCGTTGCCAGCCGGTCGAGCAATTCAAATAACGCTCCTCGCAATTCATTCGAATCGGCTTTCTCCAGCATGGTCGAAGCATCCTGTGTATATCTCGCACCATCAAGTTCTACTTCGCCTGCTGTTACAAAATTCTCGACCATCTTCGGTGTTACTTCCGGATGGAATTGTAGGCCTACGATATTTTCGCCAAGCGTAAAGCCTTGGTGCAAACAAGCATTCGAGCGCGAGATGAGTCGCGCACTTTGCGGGATCGTGAATGTCTCCCCATGCCAATGGAATGCAGTGAAGTGATGCGGTAATGCGGAAGCAACCGGATGATGCTGGCCATCCGGGGTGAGCGTCACCGGAAAAAAACCGATCTCTTTATGATTCATAGGATACACATCGGCGCCAAGCACTTCGGCAATAAGCTGTGCCCCGAGGCAGATCCCAAGCATTGGCGTATTGTTTTCGATAGCATTCTCTATGAAATGTTTTTCTTCCTTAAGCCACGGGTAGGTACCAGTATTATGAACGCTCATCGGCCCACCGAGCACGATCAGCATATCCATGTATTCCAACCGCGGTATCGGTTCGCCGAGGTACAAGCGTGAACCGCTGACGGAGTGGTCGCGCTCATGGGCCCATTCGGCAATAAGTCCCGGCGTTTCATGCGCCGCATGTTCGAGATAGTGGATCCGGATTTGTTTGGTTTGCATAGTATCTAAACACTCTTTTCGAAATAATTATTGTTTCAGCTCCTATAACAACTTACGCGAATTTCAATGCCAGCGGTTGTCATCTTCGATGGAATCTGCAATTTCTGTAATAGCTCGGTAAATTTCGTCATCGATCACGATCCTGACCAGAGATATAAATTCGCCGCTAGTCAATCTGAATCAGGCCAGAAATTACTTACCGAGTATAACATTGCTGCACTCGCAAGCGATACCTTCATCCTTATCGAAGAGGGAAATGCCTTTACTCGCTCGACGGCAGCCTTACGGATCGCTAAACATCTTCGCGGCCCATGGAAATTATGCTATGGCTTTATTGTTATCCCGCGACCAATTCGCGATGTTGTATACCAATTCATCTCAAGAAACCGCTATAAGTGGTTCGGCAGGAAAGAAACCTGCCGAATACCCACTGCCGAAGAGCGCGCAAGATTTTTATAACACCCCTCGCCCTATGCTTAGGGAGAGGGGTAGGGGAGAGGGAGCTTTCGGTTTACTCGTACTCTTTTTTCTATTGCCCTTCATCTCGAACGCCCAGACCATCACCCAACTTCGTCACAACCATTACTATGAAGGCAAGCCTATCACTGAATTTCGGACAATACCAGTCAAGGTTGATCTGAAAAAAGGCTCGTTCTCTTTCAAGGCTCCTGCCGTATTTGATCGCTCGGCGTATTGCGGCACCGATAGTGGAAAAGTATATTCAGTTGGATTATTGAATGAAGGCGATTTCAACGGCGAAGTCGAAAGCCTTGCCGATAAAACACCGAAGACCTATTCTGTCACAGGCTCGATACTCAATGCACCCTTCGTAACGGAAAACCTTGTGATTGCCGGTTCGACATCTGGCTTCCTCACCGTATTCGACCGTCACTCACAAGCAGTCACTTGGAAGTTCAAAGCAAAAGCACCGATCACAACAGCACCCTTATTTGCTCTTGGTATGGTATACTTTGCATCCGATGACGGGAAGTTCTATGCTCTCGACTCCATCGGCAAAATAAAATGGAAGTTCGATCTTAAAGATAAGCCCGCATCACCGGCCTATGACGATTCGGTTATTTATCTTGCAACTACCAAGAGTCTCATTGTTGCGCTCGATGCAAAGACGGGCAAAGAATTATGGCGCTCCACTGCCGGCGGACGCACACCCTGTGTCGGTGAGCGGTTTGTGTACATCATCAATCAAAACGGAGCATTGATCGCCCTCGATAAAAAAGACGGCATTGACCATTGGCGCTACGATGATGGCGAGAACATTTCATCTTCCGCTCTAGAGATCACGCTTTCGCGGAATACGATAATCTATTCTGCAGAAAAGAAGATAATTGTTATGGATCCACTCACTGGAGTTAAACAGTGGGAAAAGGAATTCGAGCAGAGAATCTGCGGTGACCCGATGATCGTAACAGATGTAGTGTATGTCCCATGCTCCGATTTTCATCTTTATGGTGTCGATCTAGCAAGCGGTGTAAAATTAGCCCAAGCCGATATCGGTTTTGCCCCCTATGGGAGTCCGGCCTACGCTGATGGAAAAATTTTCTACCCAAGCAAGAAGGTGCTATACATATTATCAGGAAAAGAATAACTATTTCACTGTCATTCCGGATAGCGGGAGGAATCTGTGGCTAGAATACTATTTAATAACTGAGAGCTTTAAAAGACCGAATCCTTACAGATTCCTCACTCCGTTCGGAATGACGTTCAAAAAGCCCAACTAATAACCCATGAAATTCTTACCCTTTTTTGTCTGTTTTACTCGTTGATGTCAAACTACATACCCATCGCAATCATGATCCTTATCGCCTTCGGTTTTGGGGCGATAATGGCGAATCTTTCGAAATGGATCGGTCCAAAACGCCCATCCAAGGAGAAACTCTCGACCTATGAATCGGGTATGCAGCCCATCGGCTCCACCCGCGAGCGCGTCTCGGTAAAGTATTACATCGTCGCGATGCTCTTCATCATTTTTGACATCGAACTCGTCTTTCTCTATCCCTGGGCGGTAACCTTCGATAAACTCGGAGCCTTCGCCCTTGGGGAAATGTTTCTCTTCATTGGCCTACTATTCATCGGCTATATTTACATCGTTAAAAAAGGCGCACTCCAATGGGATTAATCGAAACCGTCGAAGATCAGGGATTTTTAACGACCACTGTCGATTCGCTCGTCAATTGGGCACGTAAGAATGCCGTATGGCCGATGCCGCTCGGTATCTCCTGCTGTGCGATCGAGATGATGGCCTTTGCTGGTCCGCGCTACGATGTTTCGCGTTTTGGCAGCGAAGTATTTCGTTTCTCACCGCGCCAATCCGACCTACTGATCGTTGCCGGTACGGTTACCTATAAAATGTCGAAGGTTGTCCGTAAGATCTACGACCAAATGCCCGACCCTAAATATGTAATGGCAATGGGAGCTTGCACCTCAAGCGGTGGTATCTACCGTACCTACGCCGTGGTGCAGGGAATCAACCAATTTTTACCGGTCGATATTTATGTTGCCGGTTGCCCTCCGCGTCCGGATTCACTGATCAAAGCGCTGATGGAAATCCAGGCAATGATCTCCGGCGAAAAGCCCTTCAAACGCGGCACCGTCATCGGCTCCGAGGAGAAGATGTACGATATTACCATTCCCGAGCACGGGGAATTAGTAAAAGCCTGAGAAAAATCAAAGTCTATAGCTGTCATTCCGAACGGAGCGCAGCGATATGAGGAATCCCCTGAAGTATTCTCGAATGCTTCAGGGGATTCCTCGCTTCACTCGCCAATGACATTCCTTACATCACCACTCGCACTCCTCCATTGATCGCTCGTCCTTCAAGCGGTGCATAGACATGCAGCGTTCTGAAATTTCCCGTCATGAACGGATCACCGATGAAGGTTGGATCGTATCGTGTTTGCCAAACATCGAAGATGTTCTCGAAATTGATATAGATCCTAACGTCGCCGAATGTTTTCTCGACAAGTGCGCCTGTAAGCCAATACGATGGCGTACGTGAGCGAAACGGATTTCTATCAACCCGTTGAGTGCCGATATAATAATTCTCCAGCCCGGCTCGCCAACCGTTCTCGTGATCTTCGAACATCAGGATGATGCCGAGATTATGCCGCGGATTTAACTCAAGCTCATACATATTGCCCTGGTGTTCTTGCGAAATATAGTTAT
>DASTAO010000291.1:0-7231 GCA_035712525.1 Kapaibacterium sp. (SeqCode) | reverse complement strand
GGCCGGTTCGCTTTACGATATCACCTTCTTTGATAAGAGTCTCATCGCCGAATAATACAGCACCGACGTTATCCTCTTCGAGGTTAAGCGCCATGCCATATACTTTGTTCGGGAATTCGATAAGTTCGCCGGCCATAACTTTCGAAAGACCGTAGACACGAGCAACACCGTCACCGACCTGGAGGACGGTGCCGACATCATACACATCTACTTCTTTTTCGAAGCCGCTTAATTGCTGGCGAAGAATCGCACTTACTTCATCGGGGCGTACTGCAGCCATAGTAGTTAATCCTTTTTTATGTAGAGTTCAGAATGCTCGCCGGATCGGTCGATCTCGATCATTTCCATCGTGATCACTACCAATCCGTGACCGCCGGGTCCGACGGTCCTGAAGACAGTTTTTACAATGCCCGTCCTCGGTGCAAAAAATTTTCTTAAGTCGCTATATTCTCGTTTCGTCAGTGTGATGAGCACACTATCGAACTTGCCTGCCGGTGTAACGACCGAATCGGTATAGCCGACGATCATCGTGACAGTGGTATCGTCATACTGATCGTGCCAGTGATTACCAATTTCGATCGGGGCAACAAGAAATATTCTATTCTGACGATGAGCGATGGAGTTATTAAAGACTGTCATCGCGATCGAATCGTCAACGTAATAATACGATTCGCTTTTCAAAGTATCGGTCGCCCCACTGCGATATGAATAATCACGGCACACCAATAAGGGTAACCCCTGAATCGAGAAACGGGCCGAATCGACAACAGTCTGACGATTATACACCGTATCGGCTCTCACGATCTTTGCGCTATCGTTATAGAGCGCTTGTATCGTCCGTAGTGTCCAATGCGCTCCGGCACGAATCGGGAAGAAATAACTTCCTGCTGTACCAAAGGCAAAGGTTCTTGTCGGTGTAAACTGCTCGCCAGGAAGGATGTTGATGCCCGAAGAATTTTTCCTTTTCTTCTTCGGCTTTTTCTGAGCATCGGCTTTCGGGGATAATACTCCGACGGCAAGTACTGCGATCAGTACCTGTAATAATTGTCGGAGAACCCTTTGACCAATACGCATTCGTTAATTCATCCTTACGACTGCAGCTTGTTTAAATTCCTCGCGCAAATTTTCGAGCTGATGCTGCAAACTGGCGTCGATCAAGGTATCGCCAACTTTAGCAACGAAGCCGCCGCGAAGAGCGGGGTCGGCGCTGAACCTTGCCCGTACATTCTTCTTTGTCAGTTGCTCGAGCTTTCCGACGATCTGCTTTTTTGCAGCATCCGATAGTTCGGCTGCGCTTGTGATCTCGGCACCGATGGTGTTAGTCTGCTCGTCTAGCAATAGCTGAAATTCCGTTACGACCGAGGGCAATACACCGGCACGGCCTTTATGCACCAACAGATCGACAAACTTCATCATATCGGCATCGACGTGCTTGGCGAATAAGGCAGTTAAGACATTATGCTTTGCATCCGGACGGACGACCGGCGAATGCAACATTGCCCGAAGTTCACTCGATGAGTGCAACGTCTCACCGATCAGGGTGAGATCGTCGGCAAATTTCTGGATGGAGTTCTTCTCCTTGCCGATATCCATCAGCGCCAGAGCGTAGCGGTGGGCAATGCGAGCGTCCATTAATTATTTTGGGTCGGAAGTTCAGCGATGAATTTATCGACTACTTTACGATGCTTGTCATCGTTCATGGTTTCGTCAAGCAATTTGCCGGCAGCGGCAATGGCAAGATCAGCTGCTTCATTGCGAAGCTGCGAGATCGCAAATTTGGTGTCGCGTTCGATCTGTGCTTTTGCCTGGGTGATCATAGCATGGGCTTCTTCCTGAGCTTTCGCGGTCAACTCAGCCCTCATGCGCTCGGCATATTCCTTGCCTTCACGAAGCTGACGTTGAATATCGGCTTCGTTCTCTTTGCGCTGGCGCTCGGTTTCGGCGATCAGGCGTTCCGCTTCCGAACGAGCCTGTTCGGCTTTCGAAAGTGAATCCGCAATGGCCTTCTCACGAGATTTGAGCGATGCGATAATGGGCTTCCAGGCCGTTTTGGTCAGTAAGAGCAAAAGGGCGCCGAAGATAATGAATGTCCAGAGGGAAAGTCCGGGATTGATCTCAAGCATGTTAGTAGCCAGTGGTCAGTACGCTAATAGTCCGTAAAACTACTAGGTATGAGTTAAATATACAGGGACGCCCGGACTGCATAGGCAGACCGAGCGTCTTTACAATCGCGGCAAGCCACATAGAGCCTGCCAAGGCGTACACCAACCGGGGATTATTTACCCGAAAGGATGATACAAATAACGAGGGCGAACAGAGCCAAACCTTCGATAAGAGCGGCTGCAATGATCATCGTGGCACGGATACCGCCGGCCATCTCCGGCTGGCGACCCATAGCTTCGAGCGCTCCGGTAGCCAATTTTCCGATGCCGAATCCGGCGCCGATAACGGCTAATGCTGCTCCGAGTCCTGCTGCCATATATGCGAATGCGGATGGTGTCATGAGTAGTTTTTCCTTATTAAATTAAAATAGTGAATACAGTTCAAATATAACAATTACAATCCGTTTTAGTGCGCTGCCGCAGGCTCCGATCCGTGCTCCTCCTCATGGTGAGGTTCATGAGCCATCATGCCGATGAACACCGCCGAGAGGGTGGTAAAGACGTATGCCTGAATAAATGCGACTAACAACTCAAGAATAAAGATAAACAGGGCGAATGGAACGCTGACGCCAAACCCGACTGCATAGGACTGGAAGAAGATCGCAAGGCCGATGAACGAACCGATAACGATGTGGCCAGCCGTCATATTCGCAAATAGACGAATCATCAGCGCGAACGGCTTTGTGAATAACCCGATGAACTCGATCGGCAACATGATCGCTGTGAGCATGATCTTCATAAAGATCGGAAGATCCATTTCCAGTATACCGCCGCTGAAGTGCTTGAGATATTCTCCGAGACCCATTGCCATGATACCGGCGATCTGGGTAACAACGAATGTGCATAGTGCAAGGGCAAGGGTAACCGGGATGGCGCTTGTTGCCGTTTTCGTCAGCGGTACAAGGCCGACGAGATTCATTACGAGGATAAAGAAGAAAACGGTAAGGAAGTATGGGGTTGTCTTGTCAGCCCATTTGCCGTGGACGTTCGGAGTAATGATCTCATCACGGACATAGACCACAAGCGATTCAACTAAATTCTGAGTACCTTTCGGAACAAGGCTCTTCTTGGCCCGTGAGCCGGCGATCGAAGCTAAGATCACAATGATGATCGAAGCAAAGGCCATGAAGAAGAGATTAGCCGTAAAGGAGAAATCTCCGAAGAAGCTCGAACCCATCGGCTGACCATCGACGCGCTTAAATCTCCACACTCTGATGAACTGCGATGCTTTTTGCTCGGCTTCGACTTCTTCACCGGATTTGAAGATGTATTCTTTTGAGCTCTCTAAGGCATCGATGCTCGGAAAGAAATGGAATCCGAAGTTATCGCGAAACATGATCGGCAGCGGGACCTTAGCACCCAAGAGATGCAATTCGTAATCATCGGCAATATGCTCGAGCACATGGCCAATGACCTTTTGCATGCTGATCGTATCGTGATTTCTTATATCATTCTCGTGCTCTTCTTCGCGCTCGCGATAGCCCTTGGCCTCATGAGCTTCGTGTGTTTCATGTGCAGATGCTTCTCCCGTGGCAGGGGTAGTAGCGGTAATAGAATCGGCGGTTTTTGGAGTTTCGTGTTCATCGGCTCGAGCCGTTCCGCCGGAAAGCAGAACTGCTACAAGCGATAGAAAGACGAGAAGTACTTTCATTACTGGCCGCGATCGAGTTGTTTTTTGTGGATATAGATCAGTTCGATAACAAGATACGAGAAGTAGGTAACGAGCATACCGGTCGCCATTCCGAACGGAGCAAGTTTCAGTACGAACTGAGCAAATGCAAATGCAAAGACAGCGGTAAAGATACGGACAAAGATCGAACCGAAGGCGATACCCATGAACAGATCGTTCGGCTTATCCATTGCCGATTCAACCAAGAGGAAGCTGATGATGCTCATCAGTGTGCAGAGTGCCATGCCGGTATAGCAGGCTAAGCGGAATGCCGGATCGGCGAACGTGAAGAGTGTGTAGGAAGCAGTGCCATAGAGAACAACTGACAACCCCGTGAACCATAACAGAAAATACTTTGTGGCCTCGCGGCTAATAAGCGGTTTAGAGTCAACCGGCTTGAGTATATGCATTACCTGATTGATCGAGCTCATATTTTTTCTATTTTAGTAGTATTTTTGACGCTTGTTACAGCGTTTGATATATAGCCTAATTAAACGCAATTTTATGGGGGTTTTGTTTCAAAAAACTTCGTCTTTTTCCGACCGAATTAACCAAGCAAAACCGTATACAGATACTGGAGCAAAAAATGCGCCAGCATTTGAACTGTTGTCTCCTGCAATAGGCCTAAAAGAGGCTGCCTTCGCTGGCAAAGTGTGGTGGTGGGATATCGAGGCCACAAACCTTATTAAAGGTCTCTATGGTGTATTTTGCCAATTCCGGGGCATAAAGCTCCTCCCGCTGATGGATAAAGAAGTAAACGGCATGGATTCCGCCTTTTTTCCAAGCATTTATCCGGTCTGCCCAAGCATCGACGCGTTTGTAGTCCGTCGGGTGGAGGTTTTCACCGACATATCGGACAAAAACCCTCGGAACAGGCATTTGCATGTGGAGCACATCTCGTCGACCAGAGGTATCGGTCAGGACCCACCCCATATTGCATTCTTGTAAGAGATCGAACAACTTGTCCCGATTCTCCTTCTCGAACCAATCTTTGTGGCGGACTTCGATGAACAGATCGAGGTCTTTTGGAAGCGACTTCAAATAGGCTGCCAAAATATCAAAATTCTTAGGGAGGAAATTATCGGCTAATTGGAGAAACGAGGGGCCGAGATGCTCGCCAAAACCGGAGATTGATTTAAGGAATATGTTAGTGAATTCTTCGGCATTTTTAAGCCGCTTAATATGAGTAATTCCCTGATAAAATTTCGGGCAAAACAGAAAGCCTTCTCCCACTTTAGAAACCCATCCCTTTATTACACTCTCCGGCTGGATCCGGTAGAAGAGCGAATTCATTTCTATGGTATCAAATACTTTTGCATAGTGCTCGAGAAAATCCTTCTCCTTAGTACCTTTTTCATAGATCTTTCCGACCCAATCCTTTCGCCCCCACTTCGCCCCGCCAACCCTTATGACAGGCGGCTTCGGCTGACTTTTCTTAGCGTTCTTCAGGACATCGGCGGTCGATTTTGGATCGGCTGGGATGGAAAGATCAATTGTATCAAGAAGGGCTGGATCAACGCTGCCAAAGTTCATTTGATTTTGATAAAGATTGAGAATGAAAAAATCGAGCAGTAAGAACCAATTTTTTTTATCGTCAGTGTCAGAAAACCTTACTTTGAATACAGAGCTGACATTCCTATTTTTCTTAATTGTTAGATTTATACATACCCCATAAAAAGCACCGTATATTTGAATTAGAGAGTTTAGCCACCACAAGCAAGTTACTTTATCTTTACAATTAAGGTACGATTATGAGCGAATCGAAGACCAATGGAATTAGCCGTCGTAGTATTTTAAAAACATTCGGAGCGGGGGCTGCGGCGTTAGCGACGACGCCAATTCTTACAAAAGCTGAAGCCGTTAAACAAGCGGCTCTTTCGCAAAGCGGTATGAAAGCCGGTATCATCATACCCGGCTCCGCCGCCAAAACGAATGCCGCCGCATTCCTTAATGGAATTGATTTATTCCTAACGACTTACGAACAGGAGCATGGTTCGACCCCATTCACTCCTATCGTAGAAACCGGGTCAGGAAGCTCTTCATCGCTACTATCAGCGTTCGGAAAGCTTACCCAGCATCATGACGTAAAGCTCGTTGTTGGGTACACTAACTCGCGTATCACGCATCAGCTTTCGAACGCCATCGAAGAAGCGCAAATCCCGTTCATCGAAGCTAACCTTGGCGAGAATCTCTTTTCAAGTAAATCTGAGTATTGCTTCCATTCGTCACTGAACTTATGGCAAGCCCATTACCTGCTTGGTAAGTATGCTGCCGAACATAGCGGTAAGCAAGCTATATCAGTCGGTTCATTCTATGATGTCGGTTATGATGCCCACTATGCTTTTGAAGCTGGCTTTGTTGCCGGCGGTGGTACGGTTGTAAAGCAAATTACGACCGGCAGCCCTGCCGATCATTTTTCACCGATCGAGGCTGCCTCGATCACTGCGACCTCTGAAGCTCCGGTGATCTTCCTTAACTATTCAGGGACGGATGCGGCTGTATTTGTTTCGGCACTGCAACGAGCAGAAGGGATCGGATCAAAAGCATTGTATGGTAACGGATTACTTTCGAGCCCGCACTTAGCCGGTGCTGAAAAGATCATTACCGCTTCAAGCAAGGGTACTGAAGCATTTGCTTCCTTATACAAATCAACCTACGGCTCTCGGGCTACCGAGCTTGCGCTATTAGGATATGAGACGGCAGCGATGATAGTTTCAGCTATAACAAAAGCCGGCCGATCAGCTTCGGGCGAGAAACTCGCCTCGGCTTTATCAACCATTACTTTTGAATCGCATAGGGGTCTCGTCGCCATGAATGGCCCGACGCACTCGACCCAAGGACCGATCTCGATTCATTCGATCGGCGGCGATGTACTGAGTGTTCAATCGATACCATCCTCGATTGCTACAACCGATTTCAAATTAACCGATAAACTGCATTCTGGTACGACGACCATCTATCCAGTTGCTGCGTAATTTTCATCGTTCATTTCATTTAATCATTTATTTCATTTAGGAGGATATAATAATGTCACAGCCTTATTTAGGTATGATCGCAATTTATGGCTTCACCTTCGCTCCGCGTGGATGGGCCTTTTGCAATGGGCAGCTTTTGTCAATTGCTCAGAATACTGCATTGTTTTCTCTGTTAGGGACAACATATGGGGGTAATGGAACAACAAATTTTGCCTTACCTAACTTACAGAGCCGGGTGCCACTGCATTTTGGTACCGGGGCAGGATTGTCAAATTATGTTCAGGGAGAAATGACTGGTACTGAAACGACTACTCTTACTAGTCAGAACATGCCAGCGCATACTCATGCTGCAAATTATGTGAATGCTAATGGCAATAGCCATGGCGTTGCTGGTGGAGCGTTAGCTAACGTGCAGGGTACGAATA
>DASTAO010000290.1:0-4607 GCA_035712525.1 Kapaibacterium sp. (SeqCode) | reverse complement strand
TTGCTTCGTTATTGCGTACGCTCGACCCTGATTCTTCCGAATTCTTTGAATTGACCTTTAAGGCATCGTTCGCAAATAAATTATTTACCGTATTACGTCGCGAAGGAAAATCCGTTCAAGGGTTCGACCGGATGCAACAGACGCTTGCCGAGTCCGTACAACAGATCGTGGATTTGCTGCAACAGATCGAAGCGCAACACCATGTTGCCTTAGGGATTGCCTTGAATTCTTCAGCCATTATCGAATTCATCGATGATCTGACACTTGTGAAAGAGTGGATGAACGAGCATTCGCATGTCGCAGGTTAACGTATTATATTCCGACCATCTTCGCATTCCGGCAACACTGGAAGAATTACAGCATGTCTATGGCTGGGCAGAAGAGCAGTTAGCGATTGCCGGGATTGCCGAATCCCGACGATACGACATCATGCTTGCCTTAAGCGAAGCAGTTACTAATGCCATCCGTCATGGCTCTTCGCAGTTGCATAATGCCATAGTGGATGTCGAGGTATCAGTTACGAATGATTCGATCTCTATTAAGGTAAGCGACCAAGGCTCTGGCTTTGACCCGGACTCAATCCCGGATCCTACAGAAGGTCAGAATATTTTTGTCCCACATGGGCGAGGGGTCTATCTCATCAAAACTCTTGCCGATGAAGTGGCCTTCAACTTCTCCGAAGATGGGACTACCGTGGTAGTGAACTTTGTCCGCTGATACCCTCGTAACTCATTATATATCAGCCTTATCGCTGTGCACCACACAATTAAGTACCTTCCTAAACAGACCTAACTATCCAAGAACCTAAGACCTCGGGGCAACAAAGGATTGACTGCAAATATACGAAATAATTTTGCAATTTGCAAATATATTTTAAAAATTTACGGTACTATCCCTTCACGTAAAGACGAATAAGGACTTGATATTTATGGTATTTAACGGATTCATTTATTGAGAGAGCCCGTTTTGTGTATATGACAGCAAATACAGACTTGGGGTATTTACCAAAAATTAAATACGTTGTTGCAATTCATTTTGACGACAATGAGCCGCCCTATTTAGAATTTGATGTGGAGAACTCCCTGCCAATTATCCCTAAAATAAACGAAGTAATTACTACTGATGAAGGGGATGCCTTTACTGTTCAGGAAATTCATCATAGGTATATTAAGTCTAATAACGATCACTTAAAACATCTAATTACGATTTTTGCAGAAAAAGCTATTGTGGGTTGAGCACCTTAATTTATTTCAGCACTGCATATGTGAATGAAATCCAACCTTCAAAAAGCTTTAGAATAAGACCTAATTTCTTTGTTTCCCAATATGCCATTATTGAATTTTCTTTACTATCCAAGTCCCTATTTTTTCCGAATTTTGTAGATATTGAATCCTTAATTCTATCAAATTCTTTTTTTATTGATTTGCCACTGTCTGCCGTAAACTCTGCCCCTATACATATTTGTTTTTTTGAATAAAATACTTTAAAACTTCCAACAATTCCGAAAATCTGAATTCCGTTATACACTTGATACTTAAGAAGACTGTTTCCTTCTAAATCTTTATCTACATAATCTGAGGAATATTTTGGTTGAAAGCAGGGTGCTTGATCGGACGAATCTACAGTGATTGATATAGACTCATTATGCACGGTGATTGTTGTGTCACCAACAATTCCTTGAGCCTGATACAATTTTTTAATAGTTGCTCTAACCTGCATCGGAGTCAAATTTTGGAGCATTGGTTGAGCAACCATCAAGCAAGGAAACAGCAAGAAGAAGGAAATAAGTGTTTTCATTCTATTTCGTATTCAATTATTTAAATAACCAAGAACGGTAAAGAAAGTATATGCCATCGTTGATACAGCAATAACCCAAGTTGCCCATTTTATAGTGTTCGCATATTTTTTTTGATCTTCTATTAATCTCAGTTGCTTGTAATTCAAATGGATTTGGATTAATTGCATTTCATAATTACTCCTTGTTATGTCTATGCTGTGCATAGAAGAAACTTTATCACGAATTTCCTTCTGAATTTTCTCAAAATCTTCCTCAAGTTTTTCCATATAGGTATAATTATTAAAAAGAATAAACTATGATTAAACTACTCAAAAAATTGCTCAAGAAAAATTTTGTAACGATATATTCCGAACAAGAAGAATTCAGATTTATTTCTTCTCAACAAGTGGTGCGTTAGGGTCAATCTCTTCTGATTTATAACCCTCTGGAACAGCAGGCATTGCCTCTATTGTGTCTGAATCAAAAGTTAAAATGTTGCCACACTTATTACAACGTTCGTGTAATAGAATTTTATCTACTGGTTTTCCATCACTTCCTTCCTGTGGGAAATGAACTCGTCGTGCTGTAAAGTCTCGGTTTTGGCATATCGGGCATCTTAACCCTGCCGAATTCTGACTTAAAAAGTAGTCCAGTTTTGTTGCTAATTCTTTTAACGTTGCCATAGTTATTCCTTTCAAGAGATAGTGAATGAATGAGACTTTCCAACTGGTATTATTCCAATACAGTTCTCTTAATCAGTACAGCAAAAATATCTTCTTTACGGTAGTTGTGACGGAAGCAAAACTCGTTTACATACTGCTGTAAATACTTCTTGCTGACTTGATGATAGATGCCGTACATACCACGTTTCAGTGTTGCCCAAAACGATTCAATGTTGTTCGTATGAACCGTACCTCTTGCAAATTCTTGAGCGTGAACGATAACGATATGTTCTCTTGTGCTATTTTGTGATTTCAGAATTCCATACGATTTGAATTCATCTGAAATAATCGTTGCATCCTTTGATGTCGTTTCATCAATAATCTCCATCAATTGCTTGCCAGTCAATTTCTTTCCTTCTGCATTCGGTAGTGCTACTCGTGCTGTTACTTGCTTCGTCTCCCGATCAACCAATCCAACAACAGGAGTTTTCTTTGAACCACGTCCTCTTTTATTTTTATTCGGACGTTCACCTGCTTTTTTCTCGCTGGATTTAGTCCGTGTATTACCTTTTCTCGGTTTACCACCAACGTAAGTTTCATCAACCTCAATGATGGATTCAAATAATTTCTTATCAGACTTTTTATTATTCCCCATAGCAGTACGAATCTGCTTCAACATTCTCCACGATGTTTTATAACTTCCACCGATCTCCCGTTGGAGTTGCAGTCCTGAAATGCCTTTCTTGCCATTTAGGAACAGGTGAATGGCATAGAACCACTTTCTGAGGTCTGTGGTCGTCTTTTGGAAGATTGTGCCTGAGAAGATGGAAAAGGAGTTATTGCAGGCATTACACTGAAAGAAACGTGGTCTATCCCTGTATTGGCTTACCTGTACAGAACCACAATGGGAACAATGAACTTCGTCGTTATCATATCTCATTGAAATATAATAACTTACAACATCATTTTCAGTGTTAAATCGTTTTTGAAACTCAGAATATGTCATAAATACGCAATTTAGTTACGTATTATATAACAATGTACGTGAGGGGATAGTTCCGAAAATTTATGTATTTTTATTGTATATTATTGATATAAAACGAGATAAACTGGTTTTACCCCTTGCCAGATAAAAATTGAAGCATTGGTAACGCGGCTTCGAATTTTTTCAATAGGATATCTGGTAATTTGGGGATCAGAAGATCTTTCTTGGTCAGTGAAGAGCTATATAAAAATTCTTTTTGCTTTAGGAATGTGGCGGCCGGATGATCCTCATCGTAGCCTTTCGGCATTCTTACCAGCGATTCACCGCCGATGCCTTTCGGATATTGTGCTAAGAATGATTTAGCAGAATTTAACTTTTCAAATTGTTTGAAGTTCGTTGCGATCCTGTTACGAACTGCTTTCAGGAATGCCGGGGAAGGGCTATAAATACCACCGCCGACATACGTTGTTATGTCACTCGCGCCTTTTGGCTCAAAGCTGAAATACATCCCTGCCCATTCTTCATCTCCGAGATCTGGCACTGGGAAGACAATCCCGATGTGAGTCTTATAGGGGGACTTGTCTTTCGAAAATCTGATGTCACGATTAATACGAAACAGCGAGCGCTTCTGATCGGCAATAAGGCCGATCTTTTCTGAAGCAAAGTGCTGAGCCATGATACCGACAAGTAATTTACTTGGTTCACGAAGGTAAGTCTCATAATCGGAGCGATGTGCTTCGAACCATGCCTTATTATTATTTTTTCCTAAGCCATGAAGAAATTTGAAGGTCTTATCGCTAAATCCTTCGAACGGTTCTGCCGGCGGCGGCATATCGAGCGTGAACTTCGGTTTAGGTGATCCCTTGGCCATTGCTATTTTCTGATTCGTTTATAAATAATAACATTCATTGCACTATCGGCGGGTTCGTATCGTGCCCCATGTTTTGCTGCCGATTCAACCATTGGTTCAACCAGTTCGCTCCAATCGGCAAGATATTCAAGATCCCGCGCTACTATATAAGAGCCAATATCGCCGTGCTGTTTTGCTTTCAAAGCTTCGAAGTCTACTTTGCCATCGAGGTTGACGATATTGTCAGACATGAATGCCGTGGTGCCGCTTTGCTCCATACCGATCAGCGAGTTCGGATGCCGCTCGGCCCAAAGCCCGGCTTGATACATTTCG
>DASTAO010000289.1:0-6368 GCA_035712525.1 Kapaibacterium sp. (SeqCode) | reverse complement strand
ATTGGCATTTCTCTGTGAATTCATTTTTCAGTTATGAAAATTTTTATCATTCCATTAGTTTTGCTGGTGGCAACGATGTCTCCGGCACAGACGCGGCTTGGTCTTCACGAATGTGAGGAGCGATTCATACATCAGAATCTGCAAGCGATCGCTGCTCATTATAATGTAGATATTGCCGAGGCCCAAGCTTCTCAGGCTGGATTGTGGGATAACCCGCAGCTCTCGGCTGAGATGAATGCTATCGATCCAGAGCAGAAACAACTCTTTAATGTCGGCGGAGAGAAGAGCTTTTCCATCGAACAGCTCCTTCATCTTGGCGGACAAAAATCCTACGAACATTCGGTTGCCGAAGCAACGGCCGAATCGGCACGCTATCAATTCGACGATGTGCTGCGAAACCTGAAGTTTCAGCTGCATCAAGCGTTCTTTAGTCTCTATTACGATAATAACTCACTCGAAGCGCTCGATACCCAGCTCTCAAATATCAGCGAGCTGACCCAAAAATATATCGAGCAGCAGGCAAAGGGGACGGTATCGCTAAAAGATGTGACCCGTCTTCAGGCATTAGCGATCAGCTTTCGTAATAGCCGCACCGAAGTGATCGAACGGGTTAACGATGAAGAGAAGACTCTTGAAGTGCTACTTAGATTGGATTCCGGAATCGTCCCTGTTCCAACAACGACCGAGTTACAGCGCTATCAGGAAGCATTGAATAAGCCGCTTGACTCGCTTATCAGGGTTGCGATCGATAACCGGCCCGATCTCAAAGCAACCGAAGAGACCATTGAAGCCAGCAAATGGAATTGCAAATGGCAGCGCTCGCTCGCTATTCCTGATCTCACGGTTGGCGCTACTTACGATCAACGAGGAAGCGCCTACGAGAATGAAATTAATCTCTCGCTAAGTATTCCATTGCCATTATGGAATCGTAATCAGGGAAATATAGCTGCTGCCGATGCTACCTTACGACAGGCAACGACTACACAAGAGCTCGGGCGGCTGCAGGTGATCGAAGAAGTGAAGTTTGCTTATAAACGATACCAGCAGGCGAGAGAGAATTTCCTGCTTGCCGATTCGACCCTGACCTCAAACTTCCAGACGATCTACCGATCGATGCTTGAGAACTTCCAGAACCGGAACACCAGCATGATCGAATTCACGGACTTCATGGAAAGCTACCATCAAAGTATCGTCGAGATCAATCAACTCCGCAACACTTTCATACAAGCTTGCGAACAATTAAATCTTTCCACCAACTCATCCCTATTCTAATATGAAAATCATCACCACGATCTTTTTTCCGGTCATCGTTCTCTGCTGCATCGGGTGCCATCATGCTAATCAGGATGATGCAGCAAAACAAGAAGCATTCGTCCTGAGTGATTCGATGAAAGCGTCAATCACAACAAGTATTGCTGCAGTGCAACCGGTCCGGACAGAATTAAAATTGTACGGCAAGATAACGGCCGATCGTAATAAACTCATCGAAGTCTATCCCGTAGTTGGTGGTAGCGTTGAACACGTATTTGTCGAACTTGGCGATCACGTCGAAAAAGGGCAGGTCTTAGCAACGATCAGAAGTAATGAAGCTGCCGGGTATGAAAAAGACCTTCAGGATGCCGAGAACGATGTATTGGTAGCATCGAATGCACTGAAGGTAGCTGAAGAATTATACAACGGCAAACTCAATACCGATCGCGAAGTGCTTGAAGCAAAAAGCCAGCTCGAAAAAGCTCAGTCACAACTCACTCGGGTAAAGAAAACCTTTGATATCTATGGTCTGAAGAAAGGCGCTCTCTATGAGGTAAAGGCTCCGATCAGCGGCTTTATCATTGAGAAGAATATCAATGAGGATATGCAGCTCCGGAGCGATCACACCGATAACATCTTCGATATCGCCCAGATCGAAGAAGTGTGGGCATTAGCAAATGTATCGGAAAGTATTATTGGCGATGTAAAGGTCGGGATGCATGCAGATGTAACGACAGTCAGCTATCCAGGCAAAGTCTATTCCGGAACAGTCGATAAGATCTTTAATGTGATCGATCCTCAAACAAAGGCAATGACCGTTCGAGTGAAATTGCAAAATAACGAATATCTGCTTAAGCCCGAAATGCGAGCATCGATCATGCTTAGCTCTGAAAGCTCCGAGCAAAAAGTAGCGGTCCCATCGAAAGCGCTCATCTTCGATAAGAGCAGAAATTTTGTGATGGTTTTTGCGAATAATAAAGTCGAGACACGGCAGATCGAGGTCTCTTCGCAGGCGGCCGATACGACCTACATCGAATCGGGGCTCAAAGAAGGCGAGACAGTCATAACGACAAATCAGCTTCTGATCTATAACGCCTTAAATGACTGATTGCCATGAATAAATTTATCAGAAGCATCATAGCGTTCTCGCTAAAGAATAAGTCGTTCATATTCTTTGGTGTTGCGATCCTTGTCATCGCAGGATTTATCAGTTTTCGGAACATGCCGATCGAGGCCTTTCCTGATGTAACGAATACGCAGATCGTCATCATCACGCAATGGAATGGCAGAAGCGCTGAGGAAATAGAGCGATTCGTTACAACACCGATCGAAGTCGCGATGAACTCGGTGCAACGCAAAACGAGCGTCCGAAGCATTACGATGTTCGGCTTATCGGTCATCAAGATCATCTTTGAAGATAACGTCGAAGATTTCTTTGCTCGCCAACAGGTCAACAACCAGCTTCGAACCGTCTCGCTTCCGGAATCGGTAGAACCGGAAGTGCAGCCACCCTATGGGCCGACGGGTGAGATATTCCGATATGTACTCAAAAGCAAGACAAGAGATACCCGTGACTTGCTTACGCTTCAGAATTGGGTAGTCGATCGTAATCTCCGCGCCGTGCCCGGTGTCGCCGATATCAATGCCTTTGGTGGCCAGGAGAAGATATATGAGATAAGTGTCGATCCGAATCGGCTCATGTCGTACGATATTACGCCGCTGCAGATCTATGAAGCCGTCAATAAAAGTAATTTGAATGTCGGTGGCGATGTCATCGAAAAGAACGGACAGGCATTTGTTGTTCGCGGTATCGGCTTATTGCAATCGGTTCGTGATATTGAGAACATTATTGTCGATGATGCTAATGGTAATCCGATCCTCGTAAAGAATGTCGCGACGGTTCGCGAAAGCTCGTTGCCTCGTGTTGGTCAGGCGGGGTTGGATAAGAACGATGATGTGGTCGAAGGTATCGTCGTGATGAGAAAGAATGAAAATCCGAAGGAGGTACTCGCTCGAGTCAAGGCAAAGATCGCTGAGTTAAATGACCATGTGATGCCGAAGGATGTCAAGATCGAGACATTCTACGATCGCGATGTCCTGATGAACTACACAACCTCGACGGTGATGCACAATCTCTTGGAAGGTATCATCTTCGTTACAGTCGTGGTCTTTCTCTTCATGGCCGATTGGCGAACGACACTGATCGTATCCATTATCATTCCGCTCGCCTTGCTCTTTGCTTTTCTCTGCCTAAACCTGATGGGGATGAGTGCAAACTTGCTTTCGCTCGGAGCGGTGGATTTCGGCATTATCATCGATGGAGCAGTGGTGATGGTCGAAGGCCTGTTCGTAGCGCTCGATCATCTCGCGCATAAGCGGGGGATGGAGGTCTTTAATAATCTTGCAAAAGGAAGCGTCTTTAAGAAGACCGGAGCTGAGATGGGGAAGGCAATCTTCTTTTCGAAGCTGATCATCATTACAGCGCTCGTGCCGATCTTCTCCTTCCAGAAGGTCGAAGGGAAAATGTTCTCACCACTTGCCTATACCCTTGGGTTCGCGCTGCTTGGCGCCTTGCTCTTTACTCTGACGCTCGTTCCGGTACTCTCGCATTTGCTCTTAAATAAGAATGTCAAAGAAAAGAATAATCCATTCGTTTCTTTTTGGAATAGGATCATCGAGCGTTCGTTCGCCTGGACGTTTGCCCACAAACGGAAGACACTTGCGATCACTTGTCTTGTCTTGCTAGCAACGTTCGGTTCAACCGTGCTTCTCGGTACGGAATTTCTTCCGCCGTTAAATGAAGGTGCATTATGGGTAGAAGCGGAACTGCCAATGAGTACGAGCCTCACCGAAACAGTGAAGATGGCAGGCATACTCAGAAACGAACTACAAAAATTTCCTGAGGTCGATGGCGTCCTTTCGCAAACCGGCAGAAGCAACGACGGTACCGATCCCAGCGGCTTCTACTACGTCCAGATGCAGGTGAACCTAAAACCAAAGGAGGACTGGAAGCGGAAGATCACGATGGATCAATTGGTCGATGAAATGGATGCGAAGCTGAAAAAATATCAGGGCATTGTTTTTAATTATTCGCAGCCCATCATCGATAACGTGCAGGAAGCTGTTGCGGGCATTAATGCCAATAATGCTGTGAAGGTCTATGGGCCCGACCTTGATAAACTCGATGATATATCCGAGCAGGTTCTAAAAAAACTCGAAACGGTCGAGGGAATTCGCGATGCCGGAATTTTACGAAATATTGGGCAGCCGGAAATCAGTGTGTTGCTCGATCGTGATAAGATGGCTGCCAATGGAGTAACACTTGCCGATGCTCAGACCGTCCTCGAAATGGCATTCGGCGGAAAGACTGCTACCGAGAAATACGAAGGTGAGCGAAAATTCGATGTCAGAATTCGCTATGAAAAAGAATATCGAAAAGACGAGAATGATATTACGAATCTGCAAGTCCCAACTATTCATGGTACGCTGATACCGCTAAGAGAAATTTCAACGGTCAAAGCAGTGACGGGGCCAGCCTTTATTTATCGCGACGATACAAAGCGATTCATCGGCGTGAAATTCACTGTGCGCGATCGTGATCTTGGCAGCACCATTGCAGAAGCACAGGCAAAAGTTGCGAGCGCCGTACAGCTACCGCCAGGATATAGCATTGGTTGGACGGGTGAATTTGAAAATCAGGTTCGTGCTACGAAGCGCCTTGGGACTGTCGTACCGATCAGTCTTATCACGATCTTTGTGATCCTGTTCATCATGTTCGGCAACATTAAGGATTCGCTCTTAGCCCTTGTCAATGTTCCGTTCGCACTTATTGGTGGCATCATCGCCCTCGAGATAACAAATATCAACTTCGGTATTTCTGCCGGCGTCGGGTTCATTGCACTCTTTGGCATTTGTATTCAGAATGGCGTCATCCTTATTTCTGAATTTCATAAGAATATAGGTTTGGGAATACCAATAGCAAAGTCGATAGCCGACGGGGTAAAGGTCCGAACGCGACCTGTCGTCATGACTGCTCTGATGGCATCGATCGGCCTATTGCCGGCAGCGCTTTCAACCGGCATCGGTTCGGAATCGCAAAAGCCGCTTGCGGTGGTGATCATCGGCGGTCTTGTAACCGCGACCATCCTCACGCTGCTTGTATTTCCCATAGTGTTTTGGGTTGCCAATCGCATAAAACATGAAGCAATACGATAACTAGGAAGAGAGATAGTCACCCTGGACGTCCGATGGTCCTTCGCATTCAGAGTGACACTTATTTATGCCTTCAATAATGTTTGGATATTTCCGTTCGGATTGCTGTTTTACCCGTTCTCATTCATATTCCGAAGTAATGGCTTCATTCGATTTTCATATTTACCCGCTCGAAACCGGCTTTCATGGGGCATCGCGCCCACAGGCAAAACCGGAATTAGTAAAAGAATACGGCTACGATTCCTTCGTGCCGTTCAAGAATTCGGCAAGCAACAGTGATGACGAGATTACCTCGATCGCAAAGGAAATTCGCCGCGATATCATTCGCGAATTAGTCGAAGCCAAGAGCGGCCATAGCGGCGGCCCACTCGGATCAAGCGATATTTTTGCTACGCTCTATTTCGGCGGTGTAATGAATCACGATCCGAAGGATCCCTGGAATGAGAATCGTGATCGCTTCATCCTTTCGGCTGGTCACATGGCTCCGGTGCTCTACTCGACTCTTGCTAATGCCGGCTACTTCCCAAAACACGAATTACTAACACTTCGCAAACTCAATTCGCGCTTGCAGGGACATCCCGGCCGCGATATGGGATTGCCGGGTATCGAAAGCTCGACCGGTTCGCTCGGCCAGGGTCTTGGCATTGCCGTCGGAATGGCAATGGCTGATAAGCTTGTCTCGAAGAATGATCGCCGCATGTATTCACTTACCGGTGACGGTGAATTACAAGAAGGCGAAATTTGGGAATCGGCAATGGCCGCAGCTCATTGGAAGCTTGATAATCTTTGTGTCATCGTCGATCGCAATCACTGCCAGATTGACGGCCGTACCGACGAGATCATGGAAGTCGATCCGGTTGCCGATAAATGGACAGCTTTCGGATTCCATACGATTCACGTCGATG
>DASTAO010000288.1:0-4761 GCA_035712525.1 Kapaibacterium sp. (SeqCode) | reverse complement strand
CAAGCAACGTTGCAAGCTTCTGCATCGAATGATATTTCGAATGATGAATGATCGTTTGTATTAATGGGTCACCCGAAGAAAAAACGAACGGAGCAAAGAGAAAATACTTGCTATTAAGAGATCCGAACCGAAATATCTTATCAAAAAAAGTATCTTCTATCGGTGGCTCGAAGACCCTGAATCGTCGCAAGCAAGTTACGCAAAGATACTGTTCAAGCGGGTCATGAGAAACCTTATCGATGTGAGTATCGCAATTCAGACAACGGATCGGTAGAAACAGCCGAAGCATAGATCAACTCTTCAAATACTTTTCCGTGATACGCTTTATCTCATCGCGCATATCAGCAGCACGTTCGAATTCAAGATCTTTCGCAGCCTGATGTAGTTCAGTTGTCAGTTGATCGACAAGCGCTTTTAACTCATCCTGATTCATTGCCTTCAGGACAAATTCCGGTGTCAGCTCCTTCGGTCCCTTTGCTGCTTCTCGTTCGGCTTTCTTTTCTTCGCGTTTTGACGAGACGTCAGCGACTGCTGTCGATTGCATGATCTCATCAAAGGTTTTCATGATGGTTGCCGGAGTAATGTCATGCTTTTCATTATACTCTATCTGGATCTTTCGCCGGCGTTCGGTTTCATCGAGCACGGCCTGCATCGACCGGGTTATTTTGTCGGCATAAAAGATCACGAGCCCTTCGGCGTTACGCGCTGTACGGCCGGCAGTCTGCATCAACGCTTTCTCGCTTCGAAGGAAACCTTCTTTATCAGCATCGAGAATGGCGACAAGCGATACTTCAGGCAGATCAAGGCCTTCGCGCAACAAGTTAACTCCGACAAGGACATCGAAGGAGCCTAAGCGAAGATCCCGGAGAATTTCCACTCGCTGAAGTGCATCGATCTCCGAATGCAGATAACGGACTTTTACACCGACTTTTGAATAGTAATCAGCAAGATCCTCGCTCATTCGTTTGGTAAGTGTCGTAATAAGAATGCGCTCTCCATTAGCAACACGTTTGCGAATCTCAGCTAAAAGATCATCGATCTGATTCTTGATCGGGCGGACTTCGATCTTCGGATCGAGTAATCCCGTCGGACGAATGATCTGTTCGACAACCACACCTTGAGCCTGAGCAATTTCGTAATCATCGGGTGTGGCGCTAACGAAGGTGACCTGATGAATCATCTTCTCAAACTCATCAAAATTTAATGGCCGATTATCCAGAGCGCTTGGCAGACGGAAGCCATGCTCGATGAGGGTAGTCTTTCTGGCACGGTCACCGGCGAACATACCACGAATTTGAGGAATAGTCTGATGCGATTCGTCGATGATCATTAGGTAATCATCAGGAAAATAATCGAGCAGCACCGCCGGACGCTCACCCTCTTTTCTGCCGGCGATATGTCTTGAATAATTTTCTACACCTGAGCAGTATCCAAGCTCACGTAGCATCTCGATGTCGAGCCTTGTCCGAGATTCAATTCGCTGTGCTTCGATCAGTTTTCCATTCATCCGGAAGTATTTCAATCGCTGCTCAAGCTCTTCCTCGATCTTGCCTATCGCTTCTTCGAGCATCGGGGCATTCGTGAGAAAATATCGGGCAGGATAGATATAGGCATGGTCGAGATCTTCTTTTACGCGGCCGGTGAGTCTATCGATATAGCTAATGCGCTCGACATTGTCGCCAAAGAATTCTACTCTAAAACCAAGCTCATCTTCATAAGCGGGAATGACTTCAACTACATCGCCGCGAACTCGGTATGCCCCGCGTTTAAACTCTACATCGTTACGCTCATAATGGATCTCATGCAATGCCCGCATGAATTTATTGCGCTCGACCACGTCGCCGCGATGAATGCGCAGCATCTGCTTGGCATATTCTTCCGGAGCACCGATACCATAAATGCAGGAGACCGAAGCAATGATGATCACGTCGCTGCGCCCATCCAGAAGCGAACTCGTTGCCTTTAAGCGGAGTCGATCAATCTCTTCGTTAATGGAAAGATCTTTTTCAATATAGGTGTCGGTAGTAGGGAGATATGCTTCCGGCTGATAATAGTCGTAATACGAAATGAAGAACTCTACTGCGTTATGGGGGAAGAACTGCTTGAATTCGGCATAGAGCTGTGCGGCAAGCGTTTTGTTATGGCTGATCACTACTGTTGGCTTGCCAACCTGTGCGATCACATTCGACATCGTGAAGGTCTTTCCCGAACCGGTAACACCAAGCAACACCTGAGCGCGGTCTTTGCGCTCAATGCCTTCGATCAATTGACGAATTGCCTCGGGCTGATCGCCGGATGGCTTATAATCTGAAACGAGTTTAAACGATGACACCTTTGGAATTGGGAATTGAGAATGAGGAATTGAGAACCGAATTATTTACAGGGTTAATTCCTCCTTTAAAATGCAAAACCCTCTTTGTTTATGCAAAGAGGGTTTTAATAAAAAACTAACTCTTTACTTAATTACGACTGCCTTACGCATTACGTCGCCTTGTGGGGTATGCAAGAGAACGTAGTATGTACCATCGGAAAGTCCGAGTTCGGATGCATTGAATGCAAAGGTCGTTTGCTCGCCAGAAGCAAGATACTTCGAAGCGCTCTTGTAGAGGCTTGCTCCGGCCGCATTAACGATCTCGATACTGAGAGCGCCGTTCTCTTTAGCGGTTACTTCAACCTGAGCACTGTTCTTGAGCGGATTAGGAACAAGCGTCATCGAGAAGTATTTTTCGGCTTCCGGACTGACCGATTGATCTGTTTCTGCAATACCGGTGATAGCAACTGTAAGAACAGAATCGTGGACAAAATCAACATTTAAGCTATCATGGTAACTGATGTGGATCGATGCTGGATAAGTCCCTATTACAGTCGGTGCAAACTTTACGGAGAAGTTAGCACTTCCACCGCCAGCAATATTAAATGGAACAGGCGAAACGCTCGTTACGGTGTACGGCGCGGTGCTAGGATCAAGTTCTATCTTGTCAACCGTGATCCTTCCACTCGTGATTGAATTTAAGATTACCGTCTTTGTATCATTCTTATTGATCTTAATTTTACCGAAGTCAAGCGAAGTCTGTGCTAAAGTGCCTTTGCCCGGTTCGTACGGCGGTGCCGGAGCGAGGCGTGGCGAGGTACCCATAAAGATCGGCTGACGTTCCATGGCATGCTCGTCCGAATGAACAAGTGTTGCCTTTGGATCACCAAACCTATACACCCAAATTTGCGAATGAACACTATCGGCGAGATTTCCTCCATCAGTCGTATTAGAACAGCTAATAAAGACAACGGAATCGCCGTTAGAATTGTATGCGATATCGCCCCCATTTCCACCGCCGCCGCCTGGTTGGGCAGCAGAGCTATATACTTCTTTACCATCGTCTTGAGTAACCGGAGAACCCGTGAAGCCTACGAACATACCAAAGCCGTTTGGCAAAGCAGTAGCTGGGATAATTCTATTATTTGGCGACTGTGTTAAGTCGGTCTTGCCAACCTCAAATGTATAATTGGTAAGAGTACGATTCTTTTGAACGAATGTAATTTCGGCTCTCGTATCTGAAAACGAGCGGAGCAAAAAGCCAAAAGAGGAGTCGACATTGCCAACGCCGGCTGCAAGGTTACGCATTTTGCCAGTGATCTCAGTCTGCTGAAAAACAGAGGTCTGGCCGATATCAGGACGTGGATTCCATTGCTGAACTTTCACGACCGTATTTTCAGACGATTTACCGGTGGCGAATGCAACGAGCATGTTGCGGTTATCGGGAGTAGTCATTAAATTCGTCATGTGATAATCACCGATATTGCTAAGATCTAATTGGAAAGAATCTATTATGGCATCGGAACCGTCAAATTTTCCATGGTAAAACCAGCATGGCAGCAAACCGACGGCTGTTTTTGTCCAAGTTACATACCAATCGTTTTCATTCTGAGTTAATGTACCGATAGGAAATTTTAATTGAGATGGATCTGGTGCGGAATAGACCTGCAGGAGGTTAAACGAACCTAACGCAGTGATCTTCGTATGCTGAGCATTAAATTTTATATCCTTTGCATTACCCGAAAAAAAGAACGGAGTATCTACTTTAGATAATATATCATAGGTAAACATTGTACCTGACCCATCCGGCTTGGGAAAGGTTACGGTGCCAGCTACAAGTAATGAGCTTCCATCTCGTTTCGAAGCAAGGACTGAGAGATTAGAGAATGAAGCGGTACCCATTGATTTAATAAGGGTATCGACATTCGGAGCACCGAGTCTTTTTGCAAGAATTGCATGTCTATCGCTGTTTACAAACGCAATACGCGCAGTATCGGGAAGGTATTTTTGCGCCAGCGATACAGACACTATCGTTGTCAGGGCGAGAATGCCGAGCGCAGTTCGTACGAACAGATTTTTCATAAGGATGTCAAATTAAGTGAATGCAATAAATAACCATAGTTAAACACACGGGGAATGGCAAAGTTACGGTGAAAATAGCGGCTAAAACCGAAAATTGGAAATTGAGGAAACAGCCGTTTTTAGGGCTTAAATGGGGTTGAAAGCGGCTGCTGAGCATTCGGATTTTGGAAAACTGATGCCGGGGCGTCAATAACCGGATGGAGGATATGATAATCGGTCATGTCCTGGTCGCTTTCAAAGCCTTTGCCTTTCGTAATTCGTCCGTTTTTCTCTGTGATCATCACATTAGCATCGGAGCGAATTCTCTTAGAAGTATTATCCCAAAAAAGCGAATCGGTTATAACCGTTGTACCTGAATCGCTGAGGAT
>DASTAO010000287.1:0-3035 GCA_035712525.1 Kapaibacterium sp. (SeqCode) | reverse complement strand
ATACTCAATATGGCCGACTAGTGGCTGAGAAAATTGGGCCGTCAGATGTGGCATCCTGGCAGATTGCCAGTCTCCATCATGTAAAATTATGTAATTGGTAAACTCCTGTTCACCCTGATCGAGGTAACGCTTTTCTTCGGTATCGCTCAATTTGTGAGGGGGTTCGTGGTGAGCATAAAGGGGCGATCGGGCGATGGTAAGTGACAGGTACTTATCGTCACAGCTATAACTTAACTTTGTCGGGGAAATCAGGCCCAGTCCCCCATCGACATACGCCCAGGTACCGGCAGGCACTTCATTGCCATCTGCTGGTCGGTCAATTGTGCCATAGGCTATTTCATAAGTAGCCTTCGGATTACTCTGCCCATGAGGATATCTGAGCTTACAGACTTTCCGCTTCTCCTGCCAATTCAACCTAACGTGATGCTCGATATAACCGAAGTCCCACTTCGGATGAGAGTATAACCGGTACTCTTCTATAAGCTCAGAATTATTATAGGTACTTCGAATTCTGATGGAGGTTCGATAGGCATTATTTTCCTTATGAGTGACTTCAATAACTTTAAATTCACCCTCTGTCTTACTAAACCCTGTAATACCATGACCCCAGGTATCCGTTTCATCGCTTAAGACCAGTGCCGGAACATGGATGAATTTCTTCGAGCCGATTTGGATCTCAATTCGTAGTCTCGGATCTACTGCCTTATATTCCTCAACTATCGGTTCTCCATATTCACGCTTGATCTCAAAACTTTCCCAGCCGAGTGGTGGAATGGTCACAATATCTCCGAAGCGAACAAGGTCGCCATTTATTTTTCCGGAAGATTCTATCTGGTGAGGAAATGAAATAGCTCCTTTAGAATCTGTGAGCGTTACCGAAGACAGCTTTATCCCCTTTTCGCTGGCTTCCGGATTCCATAATTCAAACTCAACTGGTTGAGTGACTTCAAAACTATTCGGATTAAAGACGATCAGCGTTTCGATGCTGGAGGAAGTATCGATCTTCGAAGCAATACGCGCTAAGGTAAGCCGTTCGTTACGCGCAGCAACTGAAATCGCTTCCTGATATGAAGCAACAGCATCATCCATTGCTTCTTTAATGGCAACCCCACCAAGCGTATCATGAAATTGATTCAGTAGTACAGGCTTCCAAGCCTCCTGAATACTGCTCCAGTTCGATTCTATACCGGTAACTTTTTCTGAAAGCGCAGAAAATACTTCTGAACGAATGAGTCCGAACTCCGCTTGGCGATTTAATCGCTTGATCTCAGAATGAGCACTATAACAGCCGATGGCATGGGGTTGCATTTCATCTTCGATGGTGGGGATATTAGGATCGAGTGTACGTATCTCATCGAAATAGTTTGATGGCGAACTGAAGATGATCTCATCGCCCTGCTCTTTCCTTGCTTCGAGAATTTGCCGTATCTGCTCTTTCGTCGGGCCGCCGCCGTGATTACCGACGCCATAGAATAACATCCAGGGATACTCATTGGAGTATGATGGATACGTCGGAAGCTTTTCGATCTTCTCTGTTACCCCTAGCGCAAAGTTTGAGTAATGCAACGGTATGCGATAGGTGAGGACTTCATCGCCTGAAGGGGCCTTCCAATTAAAAAGAGCCGACGGTAATTTCTTCTCATGCTCTTCAGGGCGCATGAAAATAAAATTCCTCATTCCGCAAGCTTGCAGCAGCATCGGGAGTGTTGCGGCGTGGCCGAAGGAATCGATGAGATATCCAGTATCGCATGTGATGCCGAATCTTGAACGAAAATATTCTTGGCCGTATAGACCTTGGCGGATCAGCGATTCACCACTCGGCATATTACAATCGGCCTCTATCCACCAGCCACCGACAAGCGACCACTTGCCTGCTTTAACGGCTTCCTGAATCTTTGCGAACAATACCGGATCGGTCTGTTCGATGAATTCAAAGCAAGCGGCGCTTGAGACGGTAAAGATAAAATCGTCAGTTTCAGCAATACGATCAAGCGCAGACCGGCAGGTCGAAGCGAATGCTGCAAAGCCTTCCGGCCATCGCCACATCCAGGCGGGATCGAGATGAGCATTGCCGATGAGATGGATCGTCTTTGCCATTACACTTGAGGAAGCACATTCACTGGCGAGAACGTACTAACAATACCGCCTCTTGCACCAAGCACTTCTCTTGCCGAGCGGCAGGCGAGTTCAGCGCAGTGGATGGTTTCGAAGTTATTCAACAGTCCATAAATATATCCGGCATTGAAGGCATCACCGGCACCCGTAGCATCAACTACAGTGGTAGCGGCTTCTACTGAGACCGTTTCGATCTTAGTGCCGGTCATGATATGCACATCGTCTGCTCCATCACGCAAGATACAATGTTTGAAGCCGAGATCCTGATAACAGGATAAAATGGTGTCAATATCACGATGGCCAAATAGCTTCTCATCATCCGATCGTGATAGCGAGAGGATTGTTATCGTGGATCCAAGCCGGCGAAGTAACAGTACCAGTTCATTCAGATCACTCCATAGCGATTCACGAACATTAAGATCGAAATAGACAAGCGAGCCCGTCCCAGCCGATTCGAGCGTCTTAAAATAATTCTCTCTGCCATGAAAGACTGCAAGGCCGATAGCTGAGCACATAATAACACTTGTATGCCCGAGAGTCCGTGGAGTGTTGAATGCTTCGCGAGCGGCAGAAGTACTTCTAAAGAATGTAAACTTGGGTTCGCCGGATTGATCGGTCCTGATTATATAGAGCCCGTTGTTCTTACCTTTAATGATGTCGCAGTTTGAGTGATCGATTGAAGCTGCATCGAGAAAAGAAACAAGATCATCCGTAAAAGAATCGGAGCCGAGCGAAGAGAGAAACGAAGTTTTAAGGCCGAGCTTTGAAGCATAGTAAAGTGTATTCACTATATCCCCGGCGAATGATTGCCGGAAGAGTCCCTGCCCCTCTTCGGCGAATTCTATTAGTGCTTCACCAATTCCGATAATGTCAATCATAAGGATTAAGGATAAGGGATGAAGGATGAAAGTTTAATAATC
>DASTAO010000286.1:0-9624 GCA_035712525.1 Kapaibacterium sp. (SeqCode) | reverse complement strand
GTCAAAAAAAATGATACCGCCTTTAAGAATATGGTCCCAGCAAAACTTCATGACAGCTCATTCAATGCTCTCATGACAATATTTATCAAAGATACCGATCAAAATATAACTGTACCATCAGGTACATATTCTTGCTTCGTCTACCAATTCGGCATCGATGATGTACCGGGAGAGATTGGGTATATTTCTACTGCTATCGGACCGATCAGAAAAGAATTCTATGGTGGTAAGTCTAATGCCGGTGAATTATATCTCGAATCGATACGAGAATTAATATCAATCAAATAATTCATAAAAAAAAGCCAGCCCAACGGACCTTTTATAATCAAGCCTTAACCTTATTACAAAATCTCTATTTAATCAAGCAGGGCTTGATTCTCCAGTACCTTGATCAGTTCCATCATTGCCTTCAGTCAAAAGTTTTGTTTCTTTATGTGACTCTAATAATTTTCTTGCATTCTCGTGACTTTCCAAATTGATGTTGGCTGGACACATTTGATTATCAAACATTTCCATTGCGCCATCAAATAAGGACTTTTTTAATTGCTCGGCGGTATCTCGATCTAATGAGCCATCCGAAACCTTTTTCTCAATATCACCAATTACTGTAACAGCGTTTGCAATGGAATCCACTTTCCGGTCAAATTTATTGATCTTATGAAATACGATTAAATTCCACGCATCTTGCAAAAAAATATTGAGCGCAGTAATTGTTTGACCTACCGCAACCCAAACAGAAACATCACTACCTGATTCAATAGCTACAATTCTGCTTTCGCCTTTTGTGTTGTATATTCTGTCTAATACATCCACAATTTTACGTAGAGATTGCATGCCATTAGCAATTACTTCAGCTGGAACGCCATCACCGTTAAAATCAAATATATGAAGCTCAATAACTGAAGGATTTTTAATCTCTTCATGCTCAAGAAAACTGTTAACTAAATTTTGAAGGCGAACAAAATTTTCTAAGGCTGCATGTAACGCAAAAAAACGTGTTATGTCCTGTTGATGATGTTGTTGTAATTGAGCTTTCGACGTTGAGTTTTGAAATGCAGAAATCATTTTCCCAATCGATTCAGCATTCATTACCTCATTTAACTTCATCGATTCGATTACCTGTGAAGTACCAGGATCGTCATTAAGTTTACTTATAGCCTGCATCGCACCTATAATGAGGTTTGAAAATTTATCTTTCTTTTCAGAGGTGATTTGACTATCGGCTGCTTGGGGTATAAACGAAAGAAAATCCCGTAACTCTTTTGCCTTGATCCCCTCAACTACACGGTTAACCAGTTTTCTAAATTCGTTTGCCTGCATGTGAGTAAATATTTTTTTGCAAAACAAAACGGGGTGAGAAAAGACTCTCACCCCAAGTTTTTCTCGCTTTTAGCTTTAGCGAAGCTTAGTACATATCACCCATTCCACCACCGCCTGGCATTGCCGGCATTGGCGGGGCTGGTTCTTTCTTCTCGACGATCGTGGCTTCGGTCGTGAGTAAGAGGCTGGCGACGCTGGCTGCGTTTTGCAGAGCCGAACGTGTTACCTTCGTCGGATCGATGACACCGCTCTTGAGCAGGTCTTCATAGACTTCGGTAGCAGCGTTAAAGCCGTAACCATCTTTATTGTTCTTTACTTCGTTAACAACAACCGAACCTTCGAGGCCGGCATTGGCAACGATCTGACGCAACGGCTCTTCGAGAGCACGCTTAATAATCTCGACACCGGTCTTGACATCGGCGTTATCGAGCTTCTTCGAGAATGAACCATTCAGTCCAACGAGCGAACGAATAAGAGCGACACCGCCGCCAGGGACGATACCTTCTTCGACGGCTGCGCGGGTTGCATGAAGAGCATCCTCAACACGAGCTTTCTTTTCCTTCATCTCGATCTCGGTCGATGCACCGATCTTGATCACAGCAACACCACCGGCTAGTTTTGCAAGGCGTTCCTGCAATTTCTCTTTATCATAATCGCTGGTCGTTTTTTCAACCTGCGACTTGATCTCGTTGATGCGGCGGGTGATATCCTCTTTTGCACCGGCGCCTTCGACGATCGTGGTGTTATCCTTATCGATCGCAATGCGTGATGCAGTGCCAAGGTAGCTGAGTGTTGCGTTGTCAAGCTTATAGCCCTTCTCTTCGCTGATGACCGTACCGCCGGTAAGAACAGCGATGTCTTCAAGCATTGCTTTGCGGCGATCGCCAAAGCCCGGAGCCTTTACAGCTGCGACCTTGAGCGTACCACGAAGTTTATTGACAACAAGTGTAGCAAGTGCTTCGCCTTCGAGATCTTCAGCGATGATGAGTAACTGACGGCCTGCCTGTGCGATCTTCTCGAGGATCGGAAGCAAGTCCTTCATGGTGCTGATCTTCTTATCGTGGATAAGAATGTATGGGTTCTCGAGAACAGCTTCCATCGTATCCGGATCGGTTACGAAGTACGGAGAAAGATACCCGCGATCGAACTGCATACCTTCAACGACGCTGAGTTCGGTCTCGATACCCTTTGCTTCTTCAACGGTGATAACGCCGTCTTTGCCAACCTTCTCCATTGCTTCAGCGATAAGATCGCCGATCGAAGGATCGTTATTAGCGCTGATCGAGCCGACCTGTGCGATCTCTTTCTTGCCGCTGATCGGGCGTGAAAGCTTCTTGAGTTCTTCGATGACGCTCGAAACAGCGAGGTCGATACCGCGCTTGAGGTCCATCGGATTTGCACCGGCGGTTACGTTGCGAAGGCCTTCGCGAACGATAGCCTGGGCAAGAACCGTAGCGGTCGTAGTACCGTCACCGGCAACATCGGAGGTCTTCGAAGCGACTTCGCGGACCATCTGGGCGCCCATGTTCTCGATCGGATCTTCGAGTTCGATCTCTTTAGCGACGGTTACACCGTCCTTGGTTACGTTCGGTGCGCCGAATTTCTTATCGATAACAACATTGCGGCCTTTTGGTCCAAGTGTTACCTTCACTGCATCGGCAAGCTGATCGACACCGCGTTTGAGTTTCGCGCGGGCGTCTGATTCGAAAGTTATTACTTTTGATGCCATTGGTTATTGTTCCTTATATAAAATTGATTATTATTTCTTCTTGCCGTTGCTCGATACAACTGCAAATACATCAGACTCTCTCATGATGAGAAGGTCTTCGCCATCGACAGCGATCTCGGTGCCGCTGTACTTGCCATAAAGTACTGTATCGCCGACTTTGACAGCCATCGGAATGGCCTTGCCGTTATCGTCAACCTTACCGGTACCGACTGCGAGTACCTCACCCTGCTGCGGCTTTTCTTTCGCCGTATCCGGCAAAATGATACCGCCTTTAGTAACTTCCTCCGGAGCAGCAGCCCGGACGATCAAGCGATCATGAAGTGGAGTTAAGTTCATATCTTATTGAAAATGAATTGGTTAATAAACTTTGTGGTCAAGAGAAACCCATTGGGTTTTAAGCCATTACGATATTGGCACTCTCAGGTTTCGAGTGCTAAACGGAGAACCGCCATCCTGAGTTTCGTGCAAAGCACCGAAGGATACATAGCCCACGAATTTATTCGTGGGCGGGATTTGGGGATTACAACCAGCTTCGATTCTGCCGAACGTCCGTCCACCATTAAAATGGTGGGCTATATATCATTCTGTCCTTCGGACGTATTTTGTTCGGCCCATAATGAGTCTTCGTCAAAAGCGAGATGGTGAAGATTCAAGAATTCGATGTATTCATTCTCAAATGATTGCCTCTGGTGATGCTGTTCTTGATTATTAATATATTGGATTGTTCTCTCGATACCGGACACGCTAACAGAAAATGCACCGTAACCTTTTTGCCAACTAAAATCCATTAATTCTGGAAATGTTTCGGAAAGCCAACGTGACGATGCACCTTTCAAATATTTTACGGCCATAGCAACTGACGTTGTGGATGGTAAAGAAATAAGAGCATGGCAATGATCAATGTATCCTCCAATGGAGATCGGTTCGATATTTCTCTCTTTACAAAGACCACCCAAATATTGCCATAACCTATTACGAATTTCTAATGACAGACACGGATTACGATTTTTTGTGGCAAATACAATATGAATATGGGTCGATATATAAGAATGAGACATATTGCAAATATACAATCACCTGTTCGTGCAAAGCACCGAAGGAAACATAGCCCACGAATTCATTCGTGGGCGGGGCAAATCACATGTGAGAACCAACTTACTTCACCTCAAAATGCATCGGCGTCGGATCATCGGGATCGTTATGGTAGTGGATCGTGATCTCTTCATTTACAGCAATGTCACGGCGGGCGGTGTAGATAAGCGAGTCATCCAACGATCCGCGCCTTAGCGATGTCCCAAGTCAACCCGGTTGTTGCAGATCTTGTGATCATGCAACTTTTCTCTTCATTCCTTCGCGAATAAATTTTTCAGCTAATAACTGAGGCGAAAGGTTTTGCTGATCCGCCAATTTCTGGAGCTTCGCCTGGAGGGTTTTAGGTAGCACAACTACTCTGGTTACCCATTCCGTTTTTTTCAAATTTGGAAATGCCGGATTTTTGATCGCCTTAGACCAATCGACATAATCGGTAGAATCGTGAGTTGACCAAAACTCAAATTCTTCGTCTTCCGATTTAAATGCCGGTAATTTTTTAAGCTTCTTGTTCATAGACTCTTCTTTCCTTACTATGCATCGGACGGCATGAAATCGCCCGTATCATATTATTTCTTAGCGTCCAGCTAATAAACAACAATCGCCCGGCATCAGTTTTACCCATAGCAATGAACCGCTGTTCTTTGTTCGAATGCTTCTCATCGTCGAGTAAAAGTAATGGTTTGTTGAAAAAGACCTGCTCAACTTCATCAGGAGATACCTTATGTTTGATCCAGTTCTTGCCGATATTGGCTTCGTCCCAGTCAAACCCAGTACTTTGAGCGATGAGCCGTTCGATATTCATTATTCAAAGATACTAAACTCTGAGCTTGGGATCGTAAGCCAGAAGAAAATCACTTCACCTCAAAATGCATTGGCGTCGGATCATCAGGATCGTTATGGTAGTGGATCGTGATCTCTTCTCCGCGTGCAATATCGCGGCGGGCAGTAAAGATTAGTGAGTCATCGGTGTGTTCGAACTCGGCGTTCGGATCGGGTGCATGATTATAAAGCGAGCCATATCCTAAGGCAACGGCTACAATACCATCCTCCCAATAAAATACATAATTATTGGCAAGGTTGCTCTTATCCGGATTAGCAAACTCAACAGTGTTAACGAACAGCACCGGAGCGACCTCGATCACTTCACCCGAAGTGATCGCTTGTTTGGCAAAAACCCCAAGGCCTTTTCCCGGAGCGTCATCGATGTAGATAAGAGTTGATGGTTCGAATTTCATGGACTAACATTTTTCATTTGCGAGCGGCAGTAAACGCATATTTACTCGGATTGATTTATTAATCCCCTATGTATGAATCGAGATTCTTCAATACCATATACCCAAAACCCAACATACCTCGATACCCTTCTTCATATTCCCGCTTGCGCTCGGCAGCAAAAGCAATTAGCTCTGCATCGCCTGATTCCTCCAGGCCGCGCCTCCAAGAGGATTCAAATGCGTCCCATTCTTCGGTTGTAGCCACATCGGAATATATGATCTCAAATCCGTTGCTTTGAATAAGGTTTTGTAACTCATCGAATGTCGGTAATTCGCCAAATATCTCCAGAAGTTCAGCCGATGGTGTTTTTATCCAAATGCCGGCACCATAGAGTAACTTCCCTGCCGGCTTCAATAACTTTTGTACTGATTCGATCGCCTGTGCGTCATTACCCCAGATGTGAGTCACACCTAAAGCAATTACAAGATCAAATCTATCGGTTATTGCTGTCGCATCCTTGCAAATGAATTCTACTCTGTTCTGAAGTCCTCTATCGGCAGCAGCTTTTTCCCCGCGATCGACGAGAGATAGATCGGTATCAACACCGATACCCTTCGCATCCGGATTTGCCGCCAGAGCCCTAAGCAATAATTCTCCCCAACCACAGCCGAGATCCAAAATTTTGCCTACGGGACTACAACGCTCCACCAAAACTGCAGCTCGATCTTCGGAGAGAGGCGAGTTGAAGGTCATATTTTGGTAGGCAAAGCTTTTATATTCCATCAGATGATACCCTCGTAAGTCCCTTATTTATCATCATAACTGCTGTACACCCCCTTAAATCCAGTTGCTCCGATTTACTGAGGGAAAGCGTGTATTTCAGCTTACAAATATACGAAAATTTTCGGCAATTTCCAAATAATATTTATATATTTTTGTAAATAAAATATAATTTATTTGGAACGATAATACAAAATAAAATAGGGCTGATCAGTAAAGGGATTACTTATATAATGTGATAGTAAGGGTCGCTTTATCCCAGTCGATGTTGTTTAGTGTATCATGGACAGAATAACTATAGGCCTGGTTACGAACTGAATATTCGAATGAATTGACTTTGGACCTTAAAGATTGTCCGGTACTTGAAAAAACGATGGAATCAGGTGTATTAATGACAATTGGTATTGAAGAATAAGATATTGTTCTTGTAGTAATGAGGTCTATGTATACCATACCCCAATGATTTTTTGCAAATGAAGAAGCATTATCAATATATGAACCGGTTATAGAATTGTCTGTCGATATAGAATCGAAAATAGATGTGGTCCCTTGATCGTGCGTTTCATCTTCACGAAAGTACGGAGGCGTGGGGTACTGATCGTATTTGTATGTCTTATAAAAGGTGCAGCTTCTATCATTCCACTGCGAAAGCAAGCGAATATCTGAATTGAAAACATTCTGCTGACTATATACACCCGCATTTTCTACTAAAGAAGTTACCGAAACAGTTATTTTTGAGTAGGTATGTAAAATCGTACTGTCTATTGGAGCTGTTGAAATTAGGGGATCGACAGCATTACAGCTGTTTAGAACTACAATTGCAGTGTAAAGGAGCGGGAGAATACGTGAATGTTTGATCTGCATTGTGTTCACTAATCGTGATACTATCAACAACACCGGCAAGCTATTTTTGTTGCACTGAGGTCAATAAAAAAGCCCGCATTTAGCGGGCTCTGGAAAAATCCTGACTGAAAAAGATCACTTCTTTTTCATGTCATCTTTTTTCATGTCTTTGCCTGCTGCAGCTGTTGGTGCTCCTCCTGGCGGCGGCGGCATCATGCCAAGCTGTTCCATCATTTTGTGTTCATCGATCAGGCCCCAATGTTCGACGAACTTGCCATTCTCCCAACGGATCTGGTCGATACCCATGACATTTACTTTCTTGTTCGTTGGCGGCATTCCCATCATCGGGCCTGAATTAGTGGCAACCATAGTGAAACGAACGGTAAGAATATCTCCTTCGACACTCATATTATCGATCGTCGATTTCATGTCCGGAAATGCCGTATGCAGACCCTTCGCCATTTCCTTCATACCGGCAAGCCCCTGCCCGCCGCCTGGCATTGGATTGTGGTCGATAGCATTGACGGCGATGTATTTATCAAAGACATCAACATTTCCGGCATCCCAAGCATCGGAGACTGCCTTGTAAGCTGCCTTCATCGAATCAGCTTTTGCATTCGAAGCTGATCCTGATGCAGCAGCGCCCATTCCGGCTGAGGCATTATCGCCTTGTTTTTGTGCACAACTGGATACTAATACAGCGCCAGCGGCAAGTATGATGAGTAAACGTGATTTCATAATAATAACAGTTAGTGGTTAAGTAAAATACAGGACAAAGATACACAGAATTGGAATCCATCCGGTAGAATCCAATAATTACTAAAATCGTTATTCTGTCGTATGGATGCCCTGCTGAATTATTATGATTCCGAGCGTTTAAAATATCGAAACTATCTTCGCCTGGCATCGAAGCAGCCGACACCGGAGGTCGTTCATGAATTGAGGTTAACGATCAAAAAGATTAGAGCACTCTACTACCTTGCAGAATTCGAACACCAGTCCTTCGATCGTACAAAGCAGTTCGCATTCTATAGATCCATTTTCAGAAAAGCCGGCAAGGTTCGCGATCTTGACATTATTATCGAACTGATTGAAAACCATAATGGCAACCGCCGGCTTGACCTAAGATCACTATTACCCTTCTTAAGGGCTAAGCGGCAACAGGAGATGGTGCAACTCAGATCATACAGTAATCCTTCCAATGATCAGACCGACAGTGTAATAAGGAGGATCATCGCAAAGGAAATATCGAAAAATGACCTCGAAGATTTTCTTGATCGCATCCGCAACAAACTGCGATCAACACAAAAAAAACATCTTTCGCAGAAACGGTTACATAAAATGAGAAAGCTCTATAAAATGTTTGGATATATCATCGATGCATCCAAAATTAATTGGAATCATAAGAGCCTGAAACGCTTGAGAAAACGGCAACAGGTACTGGGCCAATGGCATGATTTCAGTAGAGCGGTAACCATCCTTACCGAACTTGACGGTAGCTCGGAAATCAGAAAAATATTTCGCAAACAAGAACAACAATATCGTCAAAAAGCCATCAAGCAAGCGCGCAAATCGGTACTATAATAAAATCCACTCGGTAAGGTTATGTCGTAATTATACATAGATGAACCTGAAACGTATATTCGGAGCACTACTTACCATCGCCGGCATTGTTGGTTTGATCTATGCGGCGACCCTTTTTATGAATACCGGCGGAGCAGACCGCGATATTCGAGGCATCATTATCTATGGTATCCTCGGAATAATCTTTTTTGTCTCAGGGATGGGACTCGTCCGCACGACCAAGGATGCGGCGGCCTAAGCCCGAACGAAGGACTTATCCTAAACGTTAGACCGCCATCAAGACCGATAACCCGCCTTACCACTACTTGCAGCTTCGGCCTTTTAGTAACTCACCAGTTATAGCTTTGCTTTTTTTCGAGACCCATAATGCAATTTAACCAGCTTAATATTATCGAACCCATCCTCAGATCGTTAGCGCAGGAAGGCTACCATACTCCGACCCCTATTCAGGCTCAGGCGATCCCGATCATTCTTGAGAAAAAAGATCTCTTAGGTTCGGCACAGACCGGCACCGGCAAGACTGCCGCCTTTGCCATCCCGATTCTTCAATTACTTGCCGAAGAGCGCCATTTCGATCGCAAGCGAAAGATCAAGAGCCTGATCGTTACACCAACCCGAGAGCTTGCCATTCAGATCGACGATAGCTTCCGCGCTTATGGGCGCCATACCGGATTAAAGACTACTGTCATTTTCGGAGGAGTAAATCAGAACAAGCAAACTGCAGCGCTTCATCGCGGTGTCGATATTCTTGTGGCTACACCAGGACGGCTCCTTGACCTAATGGATCAGGAACATATCTCCCTTAAGGATGTCGAGATCTTTGTACTCGATGAAGCCGATAGAATGCTCGACATGGGATTCATTCACGACATTAAGCGGATCCTTCACGAATTACCGGCAAGTCGTCAGTCGCTATTCTTTTCGGCGACAATGCCACCTGTGATCGTGAATCTTGCTAATACGATTCTACGTGATCCTGTAAAAGTCGAAATAAAACCAGTCGCCTCGACCACCGATCTGATCGATCAATACGTGCTCTATGTCGATAAGGTAAATAAGCC
>DASTAO010000285.1:0-3460 GCA_035712525.1 Kapaibacterium sp. (SeqCode) | reverse complement strand
TTGTTTTACTTATGATTCATCAAGGCGGTTTATATGAAAAGGACTTCGCTCATATTCCTCATATTAGTATTGGCTACGACCAATGGTTTCTCACAATGGATTAAGACGGCTGATCATTTGATTGGTATCATACCTGGTGATTGTTGTGGCTTCGGCAATATTACTTTTCGTAGTGGAATTGCCTGGGCTGGCAGAGATGGTGCTATCTGGAATTCGCTCGATTCTGGTGTTACGTGGAATCAGGTCTCGGCGGGAGTTGGTGCTGTAGTTACCCAGATTGATTTCTTCGATAAATTTACTGGTGTTATGTCTACTCGCAATGGTATATATATAACACATGATCAAGGGATAAATTGGTCCAAGATTCTGGCTGTCTCGGATTCTTATGGTATCAGTTTCGCAGGTAGTACAAATAACATAATTGCCTCTGCTGACGGACGCGGTTTTTTTTATTCTACAAACAGTGGGTCAACCTGGTCAACCTTCAATCCAGGAGATCATGAATTAGGAGCATTAGGATTATCAAATGGGGCTGCAGTTGCTCACTCTGGAAGTGACTTCTCAACATTTGGCAATCTTAGGGAAACAACAGATTTTGGTGCAACCTGGAATGCGATCATTCCTGGAGTTGATTATGATTGTTTCGGAATAGCCGTCGATTCCTGTTCAAATGATAACATTTATTTGATGAATGAAGAAGGCCACATTTTTACGGATAGACGTTGCCAGATCTTTAAAGTCAATACAAAAACTAATACTCTAGACACAATTTTGGACCGGCCCGGCCATTTCATCGTCGGAGCAATGTCCTTTTCTCCACACGCATTATATATCGGGACGTTAACCGACGGAGTCAATCGAACTACCGATGGAGGAAAAAACTGGAAATCTATTGGTGGTCCTTCGATAAACAACGATACTCGATTAGTCTGCGCCATAAGTGATAATATCATTTTATCTTCTGATAATAACGGATCGATATGGCGAACCACAAATTCAGGAGGAGATCCTATTACGATTGTCCCAGTTGGCGCCAAACTTTCCTTCAAATTCCATAGCGGCACCATTATCTCAGATTCTTTCGGTGTTACGATTCAATTGCCGATCTATCTCAAGCATACCGGGACGATGGGGCCTGTAGATATGGTCATTCATTATCCAGATGGACCGTTAAAGTATTTGGGTAGTTTCCTCTTTTACGGAAAGAGTATCGATGTTTCCGGTAGTCGCTGGTCTGGCAGAGCAAAATTGCATATTGATGCCGACGATCTGAATGCACTGACCGATTCGCTGGTCGGCTTTGTTGCGTTTAAGTGGTTTCCGCTTGAGTTTGATTGCTCCAAGGTTCATTTCGATTCTATTACCAGTTCGCTTCAGATCGCAGCCGATTGCAGCGGTGCCCAGGCTTCGGCAATGGATTCAACTCAGGGTATTATCGGAGCATACAAATATTGTGACCCACTTGCCGATGTGATGGTTCCTTCGAGCAGTAAACAATTATTTTCCTTTGCTCCGAATCCTGTCGGTGCTTCCGGTTCGATCTATTCTTCAATTTATGACGGACCGCTTGATGTTAGTATTTACGATATGTCGGGAAAATTAGTATTGCAGCTCAAAGATCAGATCTCTCCTGTTAACCCGATGAAATGTAACTTGATCGATCTTGCTTCAGGAGTCTATCATTTGGCGATCGAGGGAAGGAATTTACTCCCGTACGATTTCACTTTCGTCCATACGAAGTAGATCAGTACATCACGCGGCGGTTTCGATAAAGATTCATCATTATACCTGCCATTAGCATATTGGTGATGAGGGCAGAACCACCATAGCTCATAAATGGCAACGGAATTCCGACCACCGGGAACAATCCAAGTGTCATTCCTATATTGACGACTATATGCAGCAGCCAAATACCGGTAATTCCAATCCCTACAACACTGGAGAAATTGCTCCTGACCGATGATGCTATTGCAAGTCCCCTGTAGACCAGAATAATATAGAAAATCAAAATTACTGCGGCCCCAACAAATCCAAATTCTTCAGCCGGAACGCTCATAATGAAATCCGTCCATTGTTTCGGTACATATCTGAGCTGTGTCTGAGAGCCTTTTAAATATCCTTTCCCAAGAACACCGCCCGAACCAATTGCCATTTTTGTTTGGATAATATTATATCCACCGCCTTGCGGATCGGCTTCCGGATTTAATAAAAGATCAATTCGCTCACGTTGATATCCATGCAAATGGGAGTATATGACGTCGGCAGAAAATGAAGCGCCTATCACTAATGTAAATGCCAACACCGTCATGATAAGATTTTTTTTGAACCCAAGAAATAAAATGGCCCCGACAGATAGCACCGATGCCATCATTGCTGTTTTGCCGAACAAGGACAATACTGCTACGATAGCCGGACCAAGCACGGCAAACAACATGAAGATATCCGCCCCGGCCCATAACAGAACGATCACCAGCAATCCGCCATAGATCATCGCGCTGCCAGGATCGGGCTCGGCGAGAATAAGTCCCATGGGTAATATTACTATCAGGGAGGCGATGGCAATATTTATCGGCCGAGTTAATTTCCGATCGCTTGAAAGGTATTTACCAAGCATCATTATTGTCGCCAGCTTCGCTATTTCCGATGGCTGAAAATTGATCCCTCCGATCGCCAGCCAGTTCTTCTGGCTATACACTACTTTTCCCGCAACAAGGACAAGACCCAGCAATCCCAATGAAGCAATATAGAGAGGTAATGCTGCTACTGAAAGCCACCTGACGGGTATTAATGCCATTACGAGTAGCACCACAATTCCCGCTGCCCCGAAAAACAACTGGAGACTAAAGCGATCACTCATCTGTGCGGTATTCGTAGCACTATAGACCGAGATAAACCCGGTGATCGTCAGCAGGATAACGAGGATGAATGTCGCCGTATCGAAATCGCGGACATCGAGCGCTTCGGCCGCAGCGCTTTGCCCGATCTTAATTGCCATTGAAATAGATAATGTCTAAACGGGGAGTTTTACTCCCGTTGTTAGTAGTTGTAAGACAAAGAATTTTAGTTTTTTATTATAAACACTAATGGCTGAACACATCGTAGCCTTTTTTACTCTAACGATCCTTGAGATCGTTCTCGGAATCGATAACATCGTCTTTATCACCTTGTTAATTGATAAACTTCCGGCTGCCGATCGCAATCGGGCTCGTACGATAGGCCTTGGCGTAGCTATGTTTGCCCGCATCGGGCTATTGCTCTCTATCTCATTTGTCATGAGTCTCACCCAGCCACTATTTACAATTCTTAATCAGGATATTTCTGGGAGGGATCTGATACTTATCTGTGGAGGATTATTCTTACTGTATAAAAGTGTTTCGGAAATTCATGAGCGCTTCGATACCGCAAAGCATCACAACTCGCCAATACCAAGAAAAGGCAAAGCCTTTGCCGGTATCATCCT
>DASTAO010000284.1:0-5751 GCA_035712525.1 Kapaibacterium sp. (SeqCode) | reverse complement strand
CATACCTGGCTTCTTAAGCCCGATAATAAAAATCCTTGCCAAAATCAATTTTTAAGTAATTTCTCACTAAGTAGTTCTATTAAAGTTAATGGATCGGTTTTTAATTCTGAGGGTTGTGAGCATGCTATTATGTTTAGTTGCGATACCGTGCCGATCTTCCCCTTACCGGCTGATATCAACCCTCCGCTGTTCGAAAATGGGAAGTCCGGCAATCATATATATACGATTCATGTCCATGATGCTCAAGTCCTTGATTCCGGCTTGAAGAGCATAACATGGGCGACGAGCGCGGATTTATCAAACTTTATTATCACTATAGATCCTCCTATCAAGCTCTGTGCGATGGATAAGGATGACCACTTGGTAACCATTACTCAACTCGATAGTTTGGCTGAAGGATGCATAAGGTTTACGTTTACGGATTGTGCGGGTAATCAAAACGATGATATAATCTGCATACCTTCCGCTTTACGAGTTGTGACTCTTCCTACTGTAATAGATTTTGGTAACGTGCATATTGACTCCACTACTCAAAAAATTGTTAACGTTGCTAACCCACAGTCTAACATTGCTGTTACTATTGATTCGATCTATATTGATAAGGCAACCGGACCTGTGTTTCAACTGCTTGCCCCACCCGTAACGCCTCTACAGCTTACAGGGAATGGTACATTGCCATTTACAATGCAATATTTGCCAACTAAGGTAGCTGCAGATACGGGACGACTTGAAATAACCTATCATGCTGATAACATCGTAAAGAAAAGTCTTTCTATACCGATGAAAGGCAGTGGGATCAATCCGGCGGCTGTTAATTTGGAGACGTCATCTGCTATTTTAGTGGAGGTATCACCAAACCCATTTACAAAAGAAACCAGAATATCAATCAGCACTGAGGAGCAACTGGGTTCAGTTGAACTCATTGACGTAACTGGGAAGTCTATAAAGCTTCCACTCTCAAAAACCATCGTTTTGCATAGTGCTGAGATGGGACTGCAGTCTGGAGTATATATGCTCAAAGTCTCGAATGGCAAGGAATCAGTTTTACAAAAGATAATCAAGGAATAGTCGTATATTTAGCAGTAATTATCAAGAAAGGATAATCTCATGAGATCTCCGATACGCTTTCTTTTAGTGTTACTAATCATTTGCAGCTTTGCTTCCCCCATCTTATCGCAACAATTTACTGTTCATAACGACTTCGTGCATGGCTTAGTCAGTGGGCCAACCGGAGCTATAACTATATTACTTCCGGAAGGGAGAATAGGAATTGATGGGCAACTTTCATTTCCCGGCCATAGCTTTTTCTCCTGTGTTATTAACGGCCAAACTTTTACTACTAATGACCAAGTACTGAAGCCGGCTTCTGCTGCGGCAGACTTTTTTTTGAATAATGGAGTTCTTACAAAACAGGAGGATACCATTACGGCAACCTGGACTCGTAACGGTATCGATATCATTCAGGATGTTTTCCCTGTACAATCAGGTCAAACAGGGCAGATCGCAATGCGATGGTCGTTCGTCAACCATGGGAATGCACCTGTTGCCGTGGCCTGCCAGTACTTACTCGATATTTCAATTATGAACCCATCGGATAATACGATGCCGAATGCCAATGATGGACCTATTTTGATGTTCCCAAATATTGGGTACTTCAAAAAATGGCAGCAGTATTCAGGTTCGATGGTCCCATCGTTTTTTAACGGATTCTTACGAGATCTGCCTAACTCAAATCCTGGTGTTTCATTCGAAGGTCTTTTAGACGATCCGATTGCAGCACCAATAAAACCATTACGAGTGACCTATGGCGATTGGGCTACAATGTCTAATATCGCTTTCGGTATTGGTAACTGGCCTATTGGAGCCGCCTCAGGGGATGACGCAGCGGTGCTATATGAATTTCCTCAAGCAGGTGTTGCACCTGGAAAACGAATGATTGCAGGCACAACGGCCTATGGAACTTCAACGCCAGCTTCTTCAGTATCCGACCGGCCAGATGTATCAGCATTTACAGTCTCGATCAGTCCGAATCCATTCGTCGATCAACTTCATGTCTCAGTAACGAATGCTTCGGATCCGCTGGCAATTACTCTGACTGATATATTGGGTAAAAATATTTTGCTCCCTTCGTCGGATGACTTTTCCATTAATTCCAATCTGCTTGGGTTGCATTCGGGAGTATATTTACTGCAGATTAGCAATGGAAAACAAACAGTAACCAGGACTATTGTCAAAGAATAAAAATTTCGACCCATAAAAAAAGCCGCAATAGTTGCGGCTTTTTTATTTTTATATAAATATTTGTTACTTGGTCTCTTCACCGATGGCATCGGTACCTTCTTCGGTTATGTCTTCCGAGGGAAGGGTAATGCCGGCATCTTTCATTACATCCTCGATCGTTGTCGGATGCGAGGTGACAGTCTTCGATGCTTCTCCGGCATATTCAATGGTGAAGATAAGCTCGGTGTTATTACCGGCCATATCGACTTTAACCATCGAGCCTTCTTTGACCGAGCCTTTGAGAATTTCTTCGGCGATTGGATCTTCGATGTACTTCTGCATTGCCCGGCGTAGCGGACGAGCACCGAATTGCTTATCGTAGCCTTTATCGGCAACATAATCCAGTGCGGCAGGAGTTAGCTCGACAGAGACACCCATCTGCTGAACGCGCTTGAGTAGTTTGCCAAGCGAGATCTGGATGATCTGAACGATATCTTCTTTCGTAAGCTGACGGAATACGATCGTCTCATCGACACGATTCAAGAACTCGGGGTTGAAAAGGCGCTTGAGCGACTCGTCGATCTGATCCTTCATTCTGCCGTGCTCATCGGCTGATGACGATTCTCCAAATCCGATCTTCGGTTGCTTCTTGATATCGCGCGAACCGACATTCGAAGTCATGATGATGATCGTATTCTTGAAATCAACTTTACGTCCGAGAGAATCGGTAAGCTGTCCGTCGTCAAGTACCTGCAATAGGATATTAAAGACATCCGGATGCGCTTTCTCGATCTCGTCAAGCAAGACTACCGAATACGGTTTGCGACGAACCTTCTCCGTAAGCTGGCCGCCTTCTTCGTAGCCGACATATCCCGGAGGGGCACCGACAAGACGCGAGACGGAGAATTTCTCCATGTACTCGGACATATCGATACGGATCAAGGCATCTTCGGCATCAAAGAGATACTTAGCGAGTGCCTTGGCAAGTTCGGTCTTTCCAACACCGGTAGGTCCCAAGAAGATGAAGCTACCGATTGGACGCGACGGATCTTTCAATCCGGCACGAGTACGGCGGATTGCTTTCGAAAGCTTTTCGATCGCTTCGTCCTGACCGACGATCGTGCCGCGAAGGGCATCATGCATCTTCAGAAGTTTTGCGCTCTCACTTTGTGCTACCTTGTTGACCGGGATACCGGTCATCATTGCAACGACATCGGCGATATCGTCTTCAGAAACTTCGTAGATCTGCGAGCCGAGTTCTGTCTCCCATTTCTGGATGGCAGCTTCAAGCTCTTGCTGATACTTCTTCTCAAGATCGCGAAGCTTTGCAGCTTCTTCGAAGTTCTGAGTCTTGACGACAAGATTCTTCTGTCCTTTGACATCTTCGATCTTATGCTCAAGATCTTCGACATCCTTCGGAGCATGGACGTTTGCAAGATGAACGCGCGAACCGGCTTCATCCATAACGTCGATAGCTTTGTCAGGTAAGAATCTATCGGTAATGTAGCGATCGCTTAAGCGAACAGCTGCATCGATAGCTTTCTCACCATAATGCACCTGGTGATGCGATTCATACTTTGGTGCGATGTTCTGTAAGATCTGTATCGTTTCATCAACTGACGGCGGATCGACAAGGATCTTCTGGAAACGACGATCAAGAGCTCCGTCTTTTTCGATGAACTGACGGTACTCATCGAGCGTCGTTGCACCGATGCACTGGATATCTCCGCGGGCAAGGGCCGGCTTGAACATGTTAGATGCATCGAGTGAACCCGAAGCTCCACCTGCACCGACGATGGTATGCAGTTCGTCGATAAAGAGAATAACATCTTTTGCCTTCTCAAGCTCATTCATTACCGCTTTCATTCTCTCTTCGAACTGACCGCGGTATTTGGTACCTGCTACTAATGCAGCGAGGTCGAGCGTGACGACGCGCTTATCGAATAAAACTCTCGGTACTTTCTTCTGCACGATACGAAGAGCAAGACCTTCGGCGATGGCTGTCTTACCAACGCCCGGTTCGCCGATCAGAACAGGATTGTTCTTCTTGCGGCGCGAAAGGATCTGAGCTACCCGCTCGATCTCTTTTTCACGGCCAATGATCGGGTCGAGTTTATCTTCAGCAGCAAGCTTTGTCAGATCGCGTCCGAAGTTATCGAGTACTGGTGTTTTTGTACGTTCGGGTTTCTTCTCCTGGGCTTGTGGCTTCGGAGTAGAAGTTGCACGGCCGGAAATGATATTATCAAGTTCGGCACGAACTGAATCGTAAGTGCAGCTAAATTGATTTAAGATTTGAGCTGCAATGTTATCTTCATCGCGAAGTAGCGAGAGGAGTAAATGCTCCGTGCCGATAACTTCGCTCTTATATAACTTTGCTTCGAGATAGGTGATCTTGAGCACCTTCTCGGCTTGTTTGGTTAATGGAATATTGCCGATGGTCAGCGTTGCTCCGCCGGAGCGAACGGTGTCCTCGACTGCTTTCTTGATCTTGTAGAGATCGACTCCGAGGTTACGGAGAATCTTAACGGCGATGCCTTCACCTTCACGAATGATACCTAACAACAAATGCTCGGTACCGATATAATCGTGGCCGAGCCTGATCGCTTCTTCACGCGATAAGCGAATGACATCCTGAACCCTGTTTGAAAAATTTCCTTCTTGTGCCATAATCGTAGCCTAAAAATTACCCTTTATCTATAAGACGAAATCGAAAGGGGCTTTGTTACATCAACAACTATGAGTTTCGATTCATTTTTTCCGCCCTCCTTTCTCTGCTAAGTACGCAAACTGAAAGGCGATCGGACTTACAGAATTAATCTACTTTTAACAACAGAGTGCAGTCATACACGGTTCGGGTATTCCAAGCCTTAGTAGTGCTGATAGTGGCTTTCGGATACGACTCTGCCATATTTGCTCAAAGCAGCGATCATTGTGGTACTGAAGCTACCCTACGGTATAATCTTGCACGAGCAAAATCGGGGCTTTCCATCGAGGCTGCACCTTTGATGCAAAGCTCTATCGTTTCTCCCTCTGGGAAGTTCAAGATACTCTTCGATACCTCAGGTCAAAATGTAACGACTAAGTCATACGTAGATTCGGTTGCAAAGTTTGCCGACGAAGCATATTTACTTGAGATCGATACCTTGGGCTATAAGCAACCCCCGTTCTCGTACGATGATAACATGTGGTATATCTACCTTGTCGATAAAGGCTCGTCGGGTATTTATGGTGTTACGATCCAGGCTACTCAGAGTCCATTTGGAGAAAGTGCATCCGGACTGCCGTTATTTAAAAGCTACATCCAGATCGATAATGATTTTCCGGACTCTGTTTTTAAGACTCATGGTATTGACGGGGCACGGATAACGGTCTTTCATGAATTTCATCACGTCATCCAGTTCGGATCGCTGGGGTTAGGGACACTGACGTCGGATGTTAATTTCCGCGAGATGACGAGTGTCTGGCTTGAGATGAGAAGCACTCCTTGGGTAAAGGATTATTTGCAGTATGTACCTAAGTATCTTAAAAACA
>DASTAO010000283.1:0-7010 GCA_035712525.1 Kapaibacterium sp. (SeqCode) | reverse complement strand
TCCCGGCTTGCAGCACAGGAGCTCTTTATCCAGACCGAGCCGGCGAGCAATATGCCCGCCGGCCGATTTGGGTTGCGCGTCTCGTCAGATGTTTGGCAAGAAAGCGGCGCTACTCTTGCCAGGGTAGGCGGCGAATTGATGTATGGACTTACCAAAGAGCTTATGGTCCATGCACAAGCTTATGGTTCGAATCAATTATCCGGCTTTGAACTTGAGACGGTCGGCCTCTATGCAAAGTATCGGTTCTTTACAGACGATGCGTTCAAACATCATGTTCGACTTGCCGCTTATGCGGATATCTTAGTCGGTACGCATGCCAGTATGCCGGAGTTCTCATTCAAAGGCAGTGGGCCGGCAATATCGGGAGGGTTCATTGCCACTCTACTCGAAAACAGACTTGCTTTATCTTCGACGGTAGGAGTTTCCCATGCGTTGAAGGATATTCCGATTCCGGGAATGACCTATCGGAATATTACTGGTATAAATGCATCATTTTCGGCAGGGTATCTTCTGTATCCATCACATTATCAAAGCTATAACGATCCGAATATTAATGTTTATGCGGAGTTGCTTGGCTACCGCTCATGGTACGATATGGAAATGGTTTATTCTACCAAGGCTAAGCAAGGCACTGAACTTATTCTTTCTCTTGGGCCACAGCTGATCCTGAATTCCGTGCTTCGGATCGATCTGGCTTATTCAACGACTATCTATAATAGCTATGATTGGAAGCGAAGTAACTCTTTTTTCGCAAGAGTCGAATATAATTTTTATTAATAACTATGAACGAACTTATGACCGAGCATGGGGCTGAGGACCATCATCACTCTACCCCTAATGAAATCGGTATTCATACCGGTAAAAAAAACGATGATCATGCTTATAATGAGCATAGCGGTCATAGCATCGAGGAATTCAAAAAGCGTTTTTGGATTTCTTGCCTGCTGACAATTCCGATACTTGTTTTTTCTCATACAGTGCAGGAGTTTGTCAGGATTTCGATCGGCTTTCCCGGTGTGCAGATTCTAGTAGCAATACTATCGACAGGATTGTTTTTTTACGGCGGATACCCCTTTTTAGTTGGTACATTCAGGGAAATCGCTGCTCGTCGACCTGGGATGATGACACTTATTGGAGTTGCTATTTCCAGTGCCTATTTATATGGTATAGCCATTACTGCCGGCCTTCAGGGAATGGATTTTTCGTGGGAGTTGGCAACCTTGATCGATATTATGCTTTTAGGACATTGGATAGAAATGAAGTCCGTTCTCGGAGCATCGAATGCGCTTGAAACATTAGTCAAATTGATGCCATCGGTAGCTCATCGCCAAATATCGCAAGGACAGTTCGAAGACATAGCGATCTCCAGCCTGGCAATAGATAATATTATTCTCGTAAAACCCGGAGAAAAATTTCCTGCCGATGGTATTGTTATAGATGGAAGTGGGGCGGTGAATGAGGCACTTGTTACGGGAGAATCGAAACCGGTCATCAAACAACAGAATGATACTGTAATCGGCGGCTCGATAAATGGTGAAGGATCGCTTACCTTTAAGGTGTCAAAAGCAGGGAAGGATTCGTTTCTTTCACAAGTGATAGGCCTCGTCCGTGAAGCACAGGAATCAAGGTCGCGAACTCAGGATCTAGCTAATCGCGCAGCGCTTTGGCTGACGATCGTTGCCCTAACAGGTGGTATCGTTACCTTCCTTATTTGGTATCTTGCCATGGACTTTTCGCTATCATTTTCACTCGAACGGGCGGTAACGGTGATGGTCATCTCTTGTCCTCATGCCCTTGGCCTGGCCATGCCATTAGTTGTTTCGGTTTCAACAATGATCGCGGCAAAAAAAGGACTGCTTATCCGAGACCGAAGTGCGTTTGAATCCGCGCGCTTAATCAAAACCATCGTATTTGATAAGACTGGTACGATCACGGAAGGTACATTCGGTGTTACTGAGATTATCTTATTATCCGATTCGATTCCTAAGGAAACAGCACTTAGTTATGCCGCTTCGATCGAATCTTATTCAGAACATCCTATCGCTAAGGCCATTAGGTCATCCAGCCGACAGCTAATTGAAGTAACGAACAGTAAAGCAATCGCCGGAAAAGGAGTGGAAGGAATTGTAAACGGGAAACATATTCAGGTTGTGAGTCCCGGGTATCTTAAAGAACTCCAGCTTTCTATTCCCGAAGAACAGGTTGCTTCATTATATGAACGTCAGGATACCGTCGTCTTTCTCGTAATTGAGAATGTGGTTATTGCTGCAATTACTCTTGCCGATCGAGTTCGTCCACAATCGAAAGAGGCGATTACTGCCCTAAAAGCAATGGGGATCAAAACCATAATGCTGACAGGCGATAATCAGGTTGTTGCAAAACGGGTTGCCGATGAAGTCGGAATAGATGACTATAAAGCAGAAGTATTACCGGCTAGTAAATCCGAGGCGATTAGAGCAATACAGACCCACGGTGGGATAGTCGCGATGGTCGGCGATGGGATCAATGATGCTCCGGCCTTAGCACAAGCCGATATTGGAATGGCAATCGGAACTGGAACCGATGTCGCGGCCGAAACGGCCGATATCATCCTTATCAAAAATGATCTCCGTGATGTCGTAACATTCATCCAACTCGCTTCTTCCACATACAAAAAAATGGTACAAAACCTGTTCTGGGCAACAGGATATAATGTCATTACCATCCCTCTTGCAGCTGGAGTGCTCTATGGTGCTGGCATAATATTAAGTCCGGCAGTCGGTGCAATTTTAATGTCTCTCAGCACTATTATGGTAGCGATTAATGCAAAATTGCTTACTATAAAATAAACATGAAAATACTTCCATTGATATTCTTGTTTTTTATTTTAAACACAACGGCCTCACTTGCCCAAATGGAACATATGGGTATGGACATGGATATGAGCCATGAAGAGGATGACAAGGTTGATGTTCAGACATCATCTGGAACAAGTTGGGTACCGGCAACGACACCGGATTATTCGTGGATGCACCACCTCGAGGGTGGTTCTCACCTAATGATTCACGGAGGTATTTTTCCACGGTATACTTATCAATCCGGTGTAATGGGCGATAAGAAATTTGATAGCCCAAGTTGGGCGATGGCAATGTACGAAACAACACTGGGAGAGATCGACTATATACAGTTGCGAGCGATGCTTAGCGCCGACCCGATCATTGAAGGGAATCGCGGCTACCCCTTATTATTCCAAACAGGAGAAGGGCTTTCGAACAGGCAGCATCCGCACGATCTCTTTGATGAACTTGCAGTAACCTATACTCACGAATTCTCCGATGCAATTTCAGTTAAATTATATGGCGGGCTCCCTGGTGAACCGGCTCTTGGGCCACCTGCTTTCATGCATCGTTCTTCAGCAACGGGAAATCCGGATGCTCCGCTTTCTCATCATTGGCAGGATGCGACGCACATCACATTCGGGGTCGCAACTGTCGGCATTCAGTATTATAATCTAATGCTTGAAAGTTCGATCTTTAATGGAAGAGAGCCTGACACCAATCGTTATGGTATTGATAAACCCCGCTTCGATTCATATAGTGGAAGAATTTCCTATAATCCAACAAACGAGCTTGCGTTACAAATTTCCTATGGTCAACTAACCAACGTTGAAGGCGACAGTAGCGATCTTCATCGGCTGACCGCTTCGGCGATCTACACCAAAAGAATAAATGCAAATGGTTGGTGGACTGGTACGATCGTTTTTGGACAAAATAAACAGGCTACCCTCCCAGCAAGTAGTAGTATCCTTCTTGAATCTCAATGGATGCAATCAGATAATACTATCTATGGCCGTGCCGAATGTGTGCAGAAAGAGCGAAGTGAGCTTGGTATTGCGGGAATAGGTACGGCAGATATTTCTGCAATCACAGCAGGATATAGCCGGAAGTTAGCCACTATCTCGATGCTTGATCTATCCATTGGCATGCAAGCTACTTATAATATTATTCCGCCCAGTTTAAATCCTTATTATGGAAACAGTCCTTATGGGGTTGAGCTATATATTTCAATCCATCCTTCGCTATCCAACATGATGCATTTACATCATTAAAATGTATTTTGCAATTGTATTTAGAAGATACTGAGCTATATAAAAAGGGTTTTGGGGTTTGCCTTACGCAAGTTAGCCTCTGTTAATTTATACTTGCTTCAAGTACTTTATGCAACTCCTGCATACTCCTGACACTATGTTCCTTCTTGCGTAATGATCTAACTGCGCTGACCACACTTGCTGCAGCAGTCAACGTTGTAATAAACGGCACCTTATACGCCACGGCAGCCCAGCCAATTTCGTATTCGGCGATACGTGATGTTTCGCCGGTCGGAGTATTGATCACAAGCTGCACTTCGCCATTTTTGATCGCATCGACGATATTTGGGCGGCCTTCGGATACTTTCAGTATGCTTTCAGCAGCAATGCCTTGTTCGAGCAAATACTTTGTGGTGCCGCTTGTTGCAATGATCTTAAAGCCGAGGTCTTCAAAATCTTTCAGCATCTCTGCTGTCTTTGGTTTTTTATCCAGATCTCGCAACGAAACGAAGATCGTCCCTTCGGTTGGGATCTTGATGTTGGCACCGAGATGCGATTTTAAGATCGCTTCACCGAAGTCATTGCCGACCCCCATCACTTCGCCTGTCGAGCGCATCTCCGGTCCGAGAAACATCTTGACTTTCGGAAATTTATCGAAGGGAAATACCGATTCTTTGATCGAAACATACGGCATGTTCTTATCAAAATCTTTTGTGCCGAGTTGCTTCAAAGTCTTTCCACTCATAACTCGTGCCGCGATCTTCGCTAATGGCCTGCCCGTTGCTTTCGAAACGAACGGCACCGTGCGGCTGGCGCGGGGATTGACTTCCAGTACATAGACCGTCGTTCCTTTTACGGCATACTGTACGTTGATTAGTCCGACAACATTCAATGCCGTTGCCAGTTTGCGAGTATAGTCGATGATCGTTTGATACACCGCATCGCTGGCATCGTATGGTGGAATGACGCTGGAAGAATCTCCGGAGTGAATCCCGGCTTCTTCGATATGCTGCATTACGCCGCCGATGATGACGGTGCCTTCCTTGTCGCGGACGGCATCGACATCGAATTCGTAAGCATCTTCCAAAAATCTATCAATGAGAACCGGCCTATCATGGCTGACGCCTTTTGCATTCTCCATATATTCGGCGACTGCTTCGGGTCGGTAACAAATTTCCATAGAGCGGCCGCCAAGCACGTATGAAGGTCGAACCAGTACCGGATATCCAATTCGATCGGCGACAGCAACTGCTTCATCGACCGTCGTTGCCGTGCCGTACGGCGGGCAGGGGATGCCGAGCTTATCGATCAATTCGCCGAATCGTTTTCGGTCTTCGGCAACGTCGATGCTGTCGGGTGCCGTGCCTAAGATCGGGACGCCGGCTGCTTCGAGTTGCTTGGCAAGCTTCAGCGGAGTTTGTCCGCCGAAGGTGATGATGACGCCATCCGGTTTTTCAAAATCCAGGATATGCATGACGTCTTCGAAGGTCAGTGGTTCGAAGTAAAGCTTGTCGCAGGTGTCGTAATCCGTCGAGACTGTTTCCGGATTACAGTTGATCATGATCGTTTCGAAGCCTTCATCTTTGAGTGCCTGGGCTGCGTGGACGCAGCAATAATCAAATTCGATGCCCTGGCCAATTCGATTCGGTCCGCCGCCGAGGATGGCTATTTTTTTGCGGTCACTGCGCTTCGATTCGTTTTCTTCTTCGTAGGTGGAGTAGTGATACGGCGTCTCGGCAGCAAATTCCGCGGCGCAGGTATCGACCGTCTTAAAGACTGGCAGAAACCCAAGCCGTTTGCATTCCGCCGTTACTTCCGATTCCGGAACTTTGAAAATTTCGGCGATCTGCTTATCGCTGAATCCGTCGCGTTTCGCCTTATATAATAAATCAGGGGCTATTTTGAATGAGCGCATTGATGCAAATTTACGGATAATATGTTTCTATTTTTTTAGTAGCTTTTTCTTGAGGTCTTCGTAACGGTCATTTCCCAAGGCTCGTTCGAGTGGAATTTTTAAATAATCAAGAAGCGCAGTGCTTTCAGCCATTCCTTTTTTTCTGCCGCCTTCACATTCCGATTCTTCGACGTAGCACATATAATACGAGCCGTCATCTTCGCGATAAATTCGAATCGGAAATAAATGGCAGGAGATCGGTTTCGGGTAATCCTTGATCTCGCCGGCAAGATACGCTGCCTGAATGGCGCAGATGGCGATGTCGCCTTCCCATTTGACGAAGATGCATTCATTGCGGCCGACCGTTTCGATCGTAAAGCTGGCATCGAGATTCCGGCGATACAGTCGCTCCTTATTTTTTATCGTATCAAGAGCGGCTTGCGGCAAATATTTTTCAACGATCGGATAGATCCGCTCGAGTATCTCGATCTCTTCGCGTAGTATCGGCGCCCCAAGCCCACCAGGAAGCGTGCAGCAAGCCCCTTTACAGACGGAAAGATCGCAGGCAAATTCGGTTTTTGCAATATCCCCATCGATCGAAAACCGCGCGGATTCAGAGTAGATAGGGAGCTCGAGGTGGAATTGGTTGGTCACGTTGGGCCTTAAAACAGTGGTTAATGATTGCAAGTTGCTTTTGGTAGCCGCAGGCTTCAGCCTGCGCTGACATTGTCGTCAATACGACTGTTATTCGTCTTGCCCAACCCTCGCAGGCTAAAGCCTGCGCCTACCGGTATTTCCCTTTCATCCTTCATCCTTTCTCCGTTATCCTTTCGAATTTCCTTTCCATCGGTTCCTAACTTAATGATTTTATGAGCAACTAGCTGTGCACCCTCCTTCATCGCTCGCTCCTCTGCGGCAGTCGCCGTCACGACTTTCATCTTCTTCACCGACTTCTCCAATGACTCCGACGATTCCAACTCAGCGATCGAATGAGCAAGAAATGCGAGCTTCCCGATCCCACCATGATCGATCTGCCCAGCCACCGCATTC
>DASTAO010000282.1:0-3218 GCA_035712525.1 Kapaibacterium sp. (SeqCode) | reverse complement strand
TGGTACTACCCTAGGGGTAATAGATCCACTACTAACTTCTCTATGCTCAACCCCAATGTGCGCAACTACTCTATGCTGATCGCTAGGATCCACAGCTTGATTTACCTTTATTGCGGCAACATCGAAAGTTGGGTCCGTTGGATTATTGCGAACATCACAAGCTACCGTAGGCCTGATCATACCATTAAGCATGATTTTTCCGCTTGTTGGCTCATTGATAGTCGGATTGCTTGGCTTCGGATGAGTCCCACCATCATACCATCGAGCAACCTCTCCTGTAGCAAGGTCAATTGCAACACCTTTCACATTCCAAGAATAAATTCCATTTCCATCATCTGTAACATCTTCCCAGACAATATATAGGAATTTGGTATCCATAGCAATATCATAAACATCCCTCCAATCAAATTCATACACTGGGTCATCCGGGGAACCGGTTGGTACACCAATCTTTAAGTTCATATTTGGGACTTTCAGAAACTGTTCAGCAGCACCCACTCGTACGTAATTAAAAATAGGCTTGACGACAATTTTTCGAGTTTCAGGGTTTTGAACTGGAGTTTCATTCATACTTGCAAGACCTATATCTATTTGCTGGCTGCTTGAAAGTTCGACTGCTCCCCAGCGACTATCATTAAATCCTTGAATCACAAATCCTTCATATTTACCTGTTGAAGTATCCCAATTTGGCCACACATACCGGACTCTTCCTTGTAAATTTGTGCAAACTTTAATAACTACTCCAGTAATCGAATGTTCTTTGGTTGGTCTTGGATTGAGAAAAGAACCAGAGGCAACAATTCCTTTAGGGCGAACTTTATTGGGGATAGTAATATCACCATCACAAAGCATATTGCTCAATAAAAACCATTGTGGGTTGTTGAAATTTGTTGTTTGTCCTATATTAACCCCTGGACCTGTACCTGCCGTCCATTGCCCGTAGCCATTTGCAGCTAAACATGAAAGATTAGGTTCATAATAGGCATTATCCGACGCGGCAAAGGTATGACCCAAAACGCTCCCTGTAAAGGGGAATGGTTCTTTCTGAAAATTATAATCAACTGGAGCATAATTACTGCTTTGCCCCCATCCTGCTGTATTTAATAGTGCAGAAACAACAAGATGAATAGCCAAAAACATAACTGCATTAGTAACGAGTAACGAGTAACGAGTAACGAGTAACGAGTAACGAGTAACGAGTAACGAGTGCGGATTTCATTGTAGGGTTCCTTCTGTGATGATGTAAAAATAATTATGAAGAGGCGATACTGGGGATGAAGTGATGAACTTCGCTTGGGTATCGGAGACTCCTAAAACAAATATAAGCAACTTTTTATATGGTTGCTCAAAATCCTAAATTTATTAGGAATTGCGGCTCGTATCCTGCTATATCCCTTAAGAATGGAGGTAGAATAAAAAAAGCCGACAATCATCATAGGTAGCTTTTATCTTGTATAATATCCTATGAAAGTTTCCTTGTCGGCTAAAATAGTATACTGAGTATATGCTAAAAACCGTGCCAAAGATAAAATAACGACTTAGGGCTCTTAATTTGAGCAGAAAGTAGCTTTTTTTCACGAACAGTAAAAAATTGAATAGGATACAATATAGTTTTTTTATACCTGTTCAAAAGAGTCAACAAATCAATGCTGCACCGATCTATTTACTTCAATTCATACTTTATCAATGATTTCTTGCTCTGAAGGTATAGCATATTGGTTGTATTGCTCCGACTTGAATCGACCTGAAGGACAATGCCGGTACCAAGTTTGCAATAAAAATCGCTTGTATAGAACTCGACCGGTGTAGCGATCGGCCCGCCAAATACAGAGCGTCTTAGATGTTTACAGGCAAATGTGCCGCCTGGAGTAGTGACCGATTCATTCGAATTTATAAGCGTAAGAACCTGACGAGAGATCATTGTATCTCCGGCATTGATATACATCGTATCCCGAAGGTAGAATGGGATGTTCACACCAATAGGATTGGTATAATGGAAATACCAGGTAACCTGTGGAGTTGTACTTGTTGCAGCTTGCACAAAGTAAAGATCGTCACTGCCGTCGTAATAGGCAACAGCATCACCTGTTGTATCTCCATTCTCCGAAACTTCAAAAGCTGTATGGCCGCTAAATGTAGTAGCCTTTCGAATAAGACGAATCAGAGTGTCTTGCGAAACAAGCGAACCATCATCAGCAAAATCCTGAACGAGATAAGTCCACTGGCTGCCGACTTTCACTTCTGTAAGATTGGTAAGATTATCCGAAAGGGTCTGCCCTCCTTGATCGACGGGCACACTTTCACTATTGCCACAACCAATTAGACCTACCGCGAAAACCAAGCATAATACTGAGAGAAGATATTTCATACGATCACGCAAAAAAATAAGATACGCAAAAGACAACTGACCGTTAAATTAGGTTCAACTATGGAGAGATATTGCGCGATTTCAAATGAACTGCTAAATTAATTAAAGGCAACACAAAAACATACCCTAATGATAAGGATAATGGCTGCTTGCAATTGAGCTAATTACCTACCGGCCGGAAGTCTGATGCGCGGCGTAGAGTGCTTGCACCAATTTTGTTTGGGGTGCCGGATTAAGCGGCTTGGTTGGTGATAGCTGTTGATAATCCCAGACCCCAAGGAACATCCCATTCTGGTCATAATCGGTAGCCGATACCAGCTTATATAGGCGCTGGCTCAGATCGACCTCTACCTCATGGATGGTATAACCGAAGTTATCATAGCCGGCATAGTCATAGATCGGATGTAATCCGAGGCTATCACTGTACCCTTGAATGCTTCGCTGTTCCCACATCTTTGTTACCTTTACCTGGTAGTATTTATTTTTGAGTGGTGTCTCCCGAAGTTGTGCCGTTAAATGGGCTGAATCAACCCACCGTACTGAGGCAGCATCATACTCGAATTGAGATGTTTCGGAGTTACAGAGAAATACCCACTGATGACGCTCCATGGGAGCAGTGAGTGAACGTTGGGGAGATTGTTGGGCGTGTATTTGAGATGTAAAAACTACTACCCCAAATAGCGCACCTGCACAAAGTAGGAATGCATAGTTTTTCATATGTCGATCAAGATGTTGATGAAACATGAATTGTGAAAATCACCGAAGTTCATCTCACAAACTTTTCGAATCTCGTGGGCAATAAACTAACTAATGTACCTATTCAAACCCAAAAAAGCAAGAATAGTGCTGT
>DASTAO010000281.1:0-6946 GCA_035712525.1 Kapaibacterium sp. (SeqCode) | reverse complement strand
CGGTTGTGAGCGCACCTGCCTGATAGCCAACCGTTGTAATGTTCGAAGAGGTTACATTCGTCCAGTTGGATTGATACCCTACAGTTGTATTATGAATACCGGTCGTCGTATTGAATTGAGCCTGAAATCCGACAGCAATGTTTCCGTTCGCTGTTGTATTTTTTTCTCCAGCACCGGCGCCTAAAAAAGTATTTTCATTACCGGTTGTGTTCTGATCGCCTGCATGATACCCCAGAAAAGTGTTACTACTACCGGTCGTAGTGTTATCACCCGTCAACGAGCCCAAAAAAGTATTCTGAACTCCCGTCGTAAGAGCCGTAGCGGAGTTAGAACCGATGGCAACGTTATTAATACCGACTACTGTCCCATTACCTGCGGCCGAGCCGGCAAAGAAATTGTTAAAACCGGCACTGTGAATGAACCTGACACCGTTCTGAAAGATCATGCCGGCACCCGTTGAGATCGTTGGGGGAATATTAATACCTCCCGATGAAAGCAACCGAAATTGTTCGGAGCTATTGGTTTGCATCACTACATCGGCTGCATTGATCGACCCGAACCATTCGGTCGGCAACGATGGCAATATACCGGTCAGCGTATTTCCGCCGGTCATCCAACAACTGCCGCTCGTCAATAGCATTCCACCACCTGGAGGCAGCAAAAAAATATCGAGTGGGTTAACGGTTTGGCCCGTAATGATGCTATAATGTCCGGCGCCATCGTCAAGTTGAAGTGAATGCTGGGCTGAAAGAGTACCAACAAATCCGAAGCAAAGCAAGAACGAAAGAATAAATAATTTCATGGTAATTAGGGTGGTAAATAAATGGTAAGCAGGGGTCTATGGGCATACAAATATACCAATATTTTACTGTAAAACCAAACAAAAAAGCCGGGTAAAAACCCGGCTTTTTGTTCAAAAATCAGTTTTTTTTACTTCTTTAACAATGCCTCAAGTTTCTGTTCGAGTTGTTCGACTCGGGCTTTCAACGCGTCATTCTCTTTCTTAAGCTCCTGAATGGCGACGATCGCTACACCCGATGGATCGATCGTCGAGATGTGCATCGACGAATAGCTCTGGTTATCCTGTGAGCCGGTTCTAAAGGCAGCGTAGAAATCTTCAGCGATCGGGCCGATGTGATATTCATTCGTGCCTTTGTAGTACCAGCCTTGAATGTTCAGTCCAGCGATCTTCTCAAGAATTTCTTGTCCATTGACCGGACTAAAGCGGTCTTTAAAGCTGCGCGATGAACCGTTCGTCCAGGTACCACCAACCGTAAGCGAAGCGCCATTACCATTCGTGCCATTGGTACCAACTTCGATCGCATTAGCAGCATTTGGACAAACTCCGAATCCCCAACCGATAACATTAGCGTCACCAAAGACCATCGTATTCGAAGCACAGACCGATGCTCCTGAGCCGATCGCCGAAGCATTAGTCAACGCTGCACCAGTGGCATCGGCAGAAGATCCAATAAAGGTATTGTTGCTACCAGTAGTGTTAGTTAGGCCGGCAGAAAAACCATCGGCGGTATTATTGCTGCCACTGGATGTACCGAAAAGAGCGCTTTCGCCGGCGGCAGTATTATTGTTGCCATTGAAATTTGATTGAAGGGCTTGAGCTCCGGAAGCGGTGTTGTTATCACCGGTGGAATTGTTTAACAAAGCATTCGCTCCGGAAGCACTATTTTGATTGCCAGTGTTATTATTAAACAGCGCATCCATTCCGGCAGCAGTATTAAATAGACCGGTTGTATTGACCATCAATGACTGGTATCCTGTAGCCGTATTTCCAGAGCCTGAAGTATTGGAAGTAAGCGAATTATACCCGACGCTTGTATTATTATCACCAGTCGCATTTGCCCTCAGAGCGCTCCGTCCGACACCGGTATTATTGGCACCGGTCGTATTTGATTCTAAGCTAAACGCCCCAACGGCAGTATTGTCAGATACAGTATTATTATAAAGGGCATTAATGCCAACAGCCGTATTATCGGATCCAGTCTGATTACTGCGCAATGCTGAACCACCACATGCCACATTTTCAGCGCCACTGGTATTGTTTTGCATTGACTGTATTCCGGTCGCAGTATTCCAATATCCTACGCTGTTAGAGAACATCGAAAGAAATCCGGTAGCAGTATTCTGAAAGCCGGTAGTATTGCTAACAAGACTATTCATCCCGATGCCGACGTTGCCATCGCCATTATTATTTAATAAGACGGCCAACCCGACCGCCACATTATCCGATCCGGTTGTGGAGAATTGCATGGCTGCCCTGCCAATGGCTGTATTGGAATTACCGGTCGTATTCGAATTCAGAGCAGCGATGCCAAAGGCATCGTTAAATATTCCGGTGGTATTAGCCGCCAATGCAAACGCCCCAACTGCCGTTTGACCGTCGGTTGTTGTATTGAACAACGCATTTATACCGACAGCGGTATTGTTAATTCCAATTATGTTAGAGCGAAGTGCCGACGTTCCTACGGCCGTATTCTGAATTCCGGTGGTATTATTTTCCATCGCTGCGAATCCCAATCCCGTATTCCAGATCCCGGTCGTATTCAATCGCATTGACGCATTACCAAGAGCGGAATTTTGTCCGCCGGTTGTGGTACTTGCCATTGAGAGCCTGCCGATGGCAACATTCTCGCTTGCCGTTGTATTGGCTCGCAATGCTTCAGAGCCAAAGGCACAGTTAAGGACACCGGTGGTATTCTGTTCCAAGGCATAAGCCCCGACGCCGGTGTTCTGCGTCGCATCTGTATTTGCAAGGGCATTTACACCGACGGCAGTATTATAAGTACCCGTGATATTATTTCTAAGGGCTGAAACACCTACCGCAACGTTTTGAAAGCCGGTGGTATTAAAGCGCAGCGCATCGACACCGGCACCGACATTGTAATCGCCGGTAGTATTATCAAAGATCGCACTGCGTCCGAGAGCAGTATTATAAGAACCACTGACGTTTTGACGAAGAGCATCATTACCAAGCGCAGTGTTATTGAACCCTCCAGTATTTGTCAAAAGAGCATTAGCACCGACAGCAGTATTCGGGGCAGCATTTACTACCGACGATAAGGCGAACGAACCGATAGCAGTATTTTGATCGATATTTTGTGCCAACGCCAATGCCTGATCGCCAATTGCGGTGTTGTCATTTCCGATCAAATTATCATGAAGCGCATGGTACCCTACAGCAGAATTACCGAAGCCTGTTGTGTTGGTTATAAGCGCTGCGCCGCCAACGGCAGTGTTAATATCACCAGTTGTATTAGCTCGCAGAGCACTCGAACCAACCGCCGTATTCCTCGTTCCGGTGGTATTGGCAACCAGTGCATTACCACCAAAGGCTGCATTAAAAACACCGGTCGTATTACTCGATAATACATTTAATCCTACGCCGGTATTGTCGGTACCGGTCATTGTCAAATTGCCGGCATTAAAACCGGCATAAAAACTGCCACTGCCAAAGCTATGGATATATGGAAGTCCGCCCTGAAAGATAACGCCTACTCCGGTACTTGCCGAAGCCGGGATGCTAATGCCACCAGAGGCAAGCAATCGTAATTGCTCGACATTATTGGTCTGCATGATAACATCGAAGCCATTAAGCGACCCAAAAATTTCTGTACCCGTAAGGGTGTTGCCGGATGTCATCCAACAGCTACCACTTGTTAAGAGCATACCACCACCAGGTGGAAGCAAATAAATGTCGAGGGGATTTACGGTCTGGCTGGTGATAATGCTATAATGACCGGCACCGTCATCAAGTTGAAGAGAATGCTGGGCATAAATAGAAGTAGAAAGCAAACAAAAGAATAAAGCAGATATAAGTAGTTTCATTGCTGTCAGATGTGAATATAAAAGCTGGGCTACGGAGTCTCTACTGTGGGTCTGCAAATATACGGAGGAGTAAACAAAAAAACAAGCCCCGAGAGCTATTTTTTTGTAATTAACTATATTGAAAATAAAGGGCTTAACAAAATAAAGCCCGCACAAGGGCGGGCTTTTATCTCCAATTGAACTTTTAATTATTTCAACTTAAAGCTCTGAGCCGATTTTTCCATCGCCGGACGGAAAAGGCTTTCGACTTCCTTTGGCCAGTTGATCGTTATCCGGTAGGCATTCGCACCTTTAACGATGATGTAAGCTCTCGATCCATAACTTGAAGAAACAGAGTAATTGATCATTTTTGCAGCTTCACCGTTAAGGGTCGTATTGCTCGGAGAAATCCCTCCATAAGTTTTCGCAGCGGCAGCAGCAAACGTATTCAGGTCAGCGCCATTCGAAGGAATCACATCAACCATGATTGTTGCGCCTTTCCAATCGCCTTCGAACTTAATGCCTTTACCGGTTGCCGTTGGATTGAAATTATCCGGGTACTCGATCGAATATCCATTACCATTATAATTCGAGAGCGACGGTGAAGGCGCCGCTTCCTTCTTAAGCTGCTCCATCATCGCACTATCGATCTTGCCAGGAATGAATTTCAGAACATAGCCCGGCGTCACGGATTTTTCAGCAAGATCGAAAACTGCTTTGTATTTATTCATCCTGTCCTTACCGAAGGTTGAAGCTTCGAAATAGGTAACGACCGAATCCTTGTTGGTATAGATACGATAGCCAACGTATGCCTCATCACCGGCACCAGCGCTAAAGCCGATCTTCCAGGCTGGTTGTCCGCCGAGCGTGGTCTGATCTGGCCCGGTGAATGTTGCACCTTCGAGTATGAAATTCTTTTTGAATTCATCGAGCGTTTGCTTCGGATCGGCAGGATCTTTCACACCGACTTCGATCTTCGCACCGTAATCGCCTTCAGTAAATTTCTGAAAACGGACTTCACTTCCCTGCGATGAATAATAGGAAGTGCGCTGCCCAGGAGTAGATTCTGCGATCCAAGCTTTCGGAGCCTTAAAAGTGAATTTATAGACCTGATCTTTGAACGTAACGGTCTCACCCGGTTGGACGGGAGTCATATCCTCGGATTTTTTTCCGCAACTTGATACCGCGATCGCTATGGCGATCAACAAAAGAGAAAATCGATTGTTCATAATTTAGTAATGCTATATAAGAGTACAAAGATACGAAAAAAAGCTCTCTTCTAATTGTTCTAAGGGCATTAGAAAAATTAAGCCGGGATATAAAAATATCCCTTTCTGGTAAGCAAGTTGATTCAGTATGATCGAATAACTTTACGCGTAAAAATTCTTTGCGTAAATAATTTTTACAGCCCATAAAAAAATTTAACAGACTATTCGGTATCACCTCAAATTCTATTTCACAAACACCAACTTTTAAAAAGGCATAATTATTGCAAACGCGCCCAACTGTTTCACATCCCTTTTTAATTCAGAGTTGAATATAATGGAGGTGTGGATAATTTATTTACAATGAGTTGGTTATGAAAACACTTCTCACTTACCTCGCAATTTGTACGGCCATCGTCTTTGGGGCAAATGCTGCCGAACAAGCACTTTCTTCACATCCAGATCCAATCAGCCTAAACAAAGGCCTTCATGCACTGCAGGCGAAAGCTTCTACCGCTATTCCCTCACCCATGATCTCATTTCATGGCAAGCGCATCTCTACCGACACTTGCGCTGTCTGCCACGAAGATGAGACCTCATCATTCGGTAATACAACTCATGCCCATTCCTGGAAGGCGAACTTGGCCTGCGAGCAATGCCACGGTGATGCAACAAAGCATCTTGAAGCCGGTGGTGCTGCAGGGACCATAGTCTCAATGCGCGGCAAATCACCGAATGAAGTATCGGCAACGTGCATGAACTGCCATGAAAAAGTTGGCGAGCAAGCTCACGGAAAGTTAAGCGAGCACTACCGTGCTGGAGTGGCTTGTACAACCTGTCACGATGTCCATCCTTCCGGCGAGCATAAACTCGCTATGAATAGCGTCGGCAAAAGTGCAATGCTCAGAGGCAAACAGACTGAATTATGCCTCTCCTGTCATAATACCCAATCGGCAGAATTCAATATGCCGGCACATCATAGGGTCAAAGAAGGTGTCGTCGAATGTAGTAGCTGCCATAATCCCCATGGTACAACATTCGAACATCAACTTCGCACCGATACCAAAACGCTATGTGTAAGCTGTCATCAAGACAAACGCGGACCGTTCGTTTACGAGCATAATGCTCAGGCAATTGATGGCTGTATGGCCTGCCATGAAAGCCATGGCTCAGGTGCGCGCAACTTGCTCAAGGATCGCGATCCTCGAACACTATGTATCAGTTGCCATTCGAAGGAAACCGGAGTAGGCGTACCACATAGCCGTGGCAACTTCAGTTTGCAAACATCCGGTGACTGTACTCGCTGTCATGCGACCATCCATGGTTCGAACCGCTCTGAATACTTTATCAACTAAGGAGACCGCCATGAAAACCAACACTCACAACAAGTCTACCTTTTATGTTCTTGCTGCCGTCATAGTAGTACTTTGTGGTAATTCGATAGTATTCGCTCAAGAGGAAGGCTCGACGATCCAATCAGGGCCATATACGTATAACATGGGTCTTACGATCGGATACCGCAACCTATCGACGGCTGCTTATGGTGGTAACCCCAGTGATTACTGGAGCCAGGAGCGCTATTATGAAGCCATGAATTATCGTAGCGGAATAAACATCACCTCATTCAATCTCTATGGCCAGCGGACTGGCACGGAAAGCGGATTCTATGATGAGTTATTCCTAACCGGATATGGCATCGGAGACCCTTATACCTCGGCCGATCTAAGGATGAGATCATTCAATTCTTATGATCTCAAAGTCGCTTACCATAACAATCGGTATTTCATGAATCGCAACGATTCGATCTATACCGGCTTGCATAAATTCGATATGACTCGCCAGACGATCAACGCATCGCTTTCGGTGAATGCTTCTGAAGATATTGAGATCGCATTGCTCTATAATGCAACAGGCCATAG
>DASTAO010000280.1:0-5001 GCA_035712525.1 Kapaibacterium sp. (SeqCode) | reverse complement strand
ACTGACGACGGATTAAATTGGATAGAGCTAAAAAAAGGACTCACCGAAAAATTAATTTATGCTTTTACAAGCAACGAGACCACCTTATTTGTTGGCACAGATAATGGCTTATTTGTTTCAACTGATAACGGAGAAAACTGGGAGCCGAGAAATACCGGATTTTCCGTTACTACCATATTCTCACTTGCAGCTAATGACGCGTTTGTTTTTCTTGGCACTGCAGATGGATTTTACAAATCATCTGATAATGGTCAAAACTGGCTGCCGAGCATAACGAATATTACTACAACGATTGTCCAGGTACGTTCAATATTGACTAACAACAATGTAGTACTGACTGTAACTGATCATGGTAATTACCGCTCGAACGATGGTGGGATTAATTGGAAAGTAATCAATTGGCCACAGTATATTATTTCACTAGGTGCAAGTGGAGATTCCGTATTCGCGGGCACCTACAATCATATTTATCTCTCAACGGATAACGGCGCTTCCTGGTCAGATTCTGCGATTGGTGCATTCAAAAACGAAGTGCTTGCTATCTGCTGCGATAAAAACAATCTCTATGTCGGAACATTCGGTAGCGGGATTTTTACTCATAAAGGAAATGAATGGAGGGCTGTTAATAATGATCTTATAAGTGCATATGGAACAAGTTTGATTGAAAAGGATAATACTATATTTGCAGGTATATACGGAGGGGTATTTCAAAGTGTAGACGCCGGCAATTCATGGATAAGTATGGATTCTGGGCTAACAAATACAAGAGTTATGGCACTCATAGAGGCGGAGAATAGACTATACGCTGGCACAATGGGGTCGGGCGCTATCTTTTCATCCGATGATGGCATGCACTGGGCTGCAACTCCTATCGAACTGCAATATATGACGATCACCTCTTTCGTTGCTATTGGAGAGCACGTATTTGTTGGTACAGAAAGTAATGGAGTCTATCGTACAACTGATAAAGGAGAGTCATGGAGCCCTGTAAATACCGACCTCAATATAAACACTCGAATTAACGGATTCGCCGCTAGTAATAATGATCTCTATACCTGCACGTCTTCCGGCATATTTCAATCGACAAATGAAGGTACAACCTGGAATAAACTTGGAGGAGGAGTGACGGGTATAAACTGCCTTGGCACCTACGCAGGCATTGTTTTTGCCGGCACTATGAACGGTATGTTTTCAACATCCGATCGTGGCAATAGCTGGACTATAGTAGATGATATTAAAAATACTGCTGTCACTGCAATTTATGTTAGCGACACCATGGTGTTTGCATTATTGAGCGGTTCAAGGATCATGGTTTCGATCGACCGCGGCAACAGTTGGCATGAAGTTTCAACTATTGGCAATGGAGTAATTATCTCATCGCTGCTTGTCCGTAATGGCGATCTATATGCTGCTACGGCCGGCGATGGAGTCTGGAAACGATCGTTATCGGCATTAGGTGTATCTACAGAAAATCTGCATCAGTCCTTCAGCCTCGATCAGAATACACCCAACCCCACGTCTAATTCTACAAGCATATCATTTACGATCACATCCCGATCATTCTTCTCGTTGAAAGTATTTGATGAGCTCGGAAAGGTTGTTGCCGTTCTTGCTTCCGAGGAATTACCGGCAGGCAGTTATACTCGCAACTTAAATACTGCTGACCTTACAAATGGAAATTACACCTATGAGCTTCGAACAGCAGAAGGAAGTCAAACTAAAAAGCTGGTTGTCCAAAAATAGCTTTGGGATTCTCTTTAAGATAAAAATATAGACCACTGCTTCCGAGCGAATCGACCACATAATAGGTAACGCCAAGCTTCTGTGCCTGGGTAATGATCGGTCGTGCATTGCCTTCCCAATCAGCAAGTACGTCGATACCGGAGTGAACAACATAATATCCGAGCGAGTCATGATGGCGCGCAAGCAACGCATCGTAATTTACTTTACCATCGAGATTGACAACATTATCAGACATGAACCCGGCAACACCGGAGGAGGTCATTCCGATCTTATGCTGAGGATGTTCTTCTGCCCACCTGCCCGCTTGATACAACGCATTTATATCTTTAGTAGTATAATTATAGATATAATGAACTGTATTGTAAACTACCCCTAATAGCAAATAGCTTACCATGGCAATTCTCAGTACAGAAAATTTCGAAGACCTTTTCCATCGATCATATAAACCAGGAATATACATCACTACAACCAACAGCACAGCAACCCGAAGCGGATGGAAATACCGTCCGATAAAATGCGGAGCATTAAAGAAAAAGGTATAATAGACAATCAGGCATGCACTGGCAATAAATAATGTAGCAAGCGGTCTTGCATAGTACGAATTCCTAACATAAGCCCTTCCCTGCCGCCGCCAAAGTGTCATTGATATAATGATTATAATAGCGACTGTTGAAAGCCTGAGGATATTTACAGTCAGCTCAGATTCTTGATAGAACAGCACGAGAAAAATATTGGCAATCGTAGTAAGCGAGAACTGAATATTAAGTAATAATGCAGATCCGATCGATTCCGATTGGCCGCTGATCGGCATCAGACTTCCGAATTTCGTATAATTATAGACCCACCACGGAGAGCTAACAACCACAGCAAATGCTCCGATAAGCAACGACGGCCATATCTTCCGTCGCTTAATTAATTCAACTACACAGACTGCTGCAACAAAGAAGACTCCATCGATCCGAGTCAATACTAGCAGCCCAAGCTGTACACCAAAGCCGATCCATCGAAGAGTTGATATGTCACTCCCCTTTCGCTCTAATTGCAGTATCCTTCCATAAAGATAGAGTGACCACAAGATCATCATCGCATAGAGGCCAGTCTCAAGGCCGATCGCATTATGAATGAGATTGGCAAATAAAAACGTCCAGACACCAGCGCCGATGATTGCTGGATCAATGGAATACTTTTTGTCTTCTCGCTTAAAAGTCTCGATCGCCTTATAGATCAGAACAACGCAAAGCGATTCGATAATAGCGACGAGACCGAAGGTCAATCTCACCCCAAGCCATTTATCAGCACCGGAAATAAAAAAACAAATACTATAAAGAACGACTATTAACGGCTGCACACCATTCGTTGGATGTACACCATCGACGGAAAAGCCATTTCCGTGAGCGAGATGATTTGCAGTTGCGAGGGCGTAGTAGGCGTCTTCCTGGTAAAGACGTTGGGTGAGTTGTGTTTCAGGACGGAATGCGAGCGCCAGCCGGGTGACGATCGTAATAACAATAAAGAGCGCTATTTTCTGACGATTGCTCATTGTTCGGGTTGCGGGGTGCATTGACTAAACCCGCAACCCCAACTGGCAATCCGGAAAAAATTACTGCCCTATTAACGCCTTGTAATCGGCAACCGAAAGAGTCTGCTTGATCTCATCCGGATTCGACATCTGGACTTTCAATAACCAGCCATCTCCGTATGGATCTTTGTTGACCGTATCCGGAGCATCATTGAGAGCGGTGTTCACTTCGATGATCTTGCCCGATACCGGAGTGTAAATATCACTAACGGTCTTAACAGCTTCAACCGAACCGACCGAATTGCCGGCGCTGACATCCTGATTATTCAGGATGTCGACAAAGATCACATCGCCAAGTTCACCCTGAGCAAAATCAGAAATACCAATGGTAGCGACGTTACCATCGACGCTGATCCATTCATGCTCTTTTGTATAGGTTAAATTATCAGGAAAATTCATGATCGTATAGATGATAAAATTATTTTACAGTTGACCAGTCGAACGTCTCCAGGAATTTCGTATCGAAATCACCGGAGCGGAATTGATCGTTTCGCATTAAAGCTTTGTGAAATGGAATGGTTGTCTTGATGCCTTCAATGACAAACTCGTCAAGCGCGGATTTCATTCGGTCGATCGCTTCGTCACGATTGCTTCCCCAGCAGATCAACTTGCCGACAAGTGAATCGTAATATGGTGGTATACCATAACCGGCATACGCATGCGAATCAAGGCGCACACCATATCCACCGGGTGCATGGAAGCTTGTGATCGTACCAGGTGACGGGCGGAAATCCTTGTGTACATCCTCAGCATTGATTCGAACTTCAATCGCATGACCATCCGGCTTGCGAAGCTTCTTGGATATCTTTCCACCGGCAGCAACATGAAGCTGCTGAGCAATAAGGTCTAGGCCGATAACTTGCTCGGTCACACAATGCTCTACCTGAATACGGGTATTCATTTCCATGAAATAGAAATCCCCGTGGGCATCAAGCAAATATTCGATCGTACCGGCACCGACGTACTCTACACTTTGGCAACCTTTGATCGAAGCCTCACCCATCTTCTCGCGAATTGCATCGGTGACAACCGGCGAAGGCGATTCTTCTACTAACTTCTGGTGACGGCGCTGAATGGAGCATTCGCGTTCGTTGTAATGAACGACATTGCCGAAGGTATCTCCGAAAACCTGAATCTCAACGTGGCGTGGCTTTTCGACAAACTTTTCGATATAGACATCGCCATTATTAAAAGCATTGGCAGCTTCGGTCGTTGCCATCTGGAAGTTCGTCTCGAGATCTTCCTCTTTCATCGTTAAGCGCATTCCCCGACCACCACCGCCAGCAACAGCTTTGATCATTACCGGATAGCCGATCTCCCTGGCAACATCATACGCTTCATCGATGGTCTTTACAACGCCATCCGATCCCGGTACAACCGGTACACCGGCTCGCTTCATCGTGTCTTTTGCGCGGGCTTTATCGCCCATCGACTGGATCATTTCCGGATTCGGACCGATGAACGTAAATCCTGATGCAGTGCAAATGTCTGAGAACTCGGCATTCTCTGCAAGAAAGCCATAGCCCGGATGAATCGCCTCAGCACCGGTCAGATGTGCAGCGCTGATGATCTGAGGGATATTAAGATAGGAAAGTTTTCCGGCAGGCGGGCCGATGCAGACTGCTTCATCGGCAAAGCGGACATGAAGCGAATGCCTATCGGCTTCTGAATAGACCGCA
>DASTAO010000279.1:0-2809 GCA_035712525.1 Kapaibacterium sp. (SeqCode) | reverse complement strand
TATGTTTACACCAAATTCTCTCCTCGCACAATGGGAGCTTATTAATGTAAACGAAACCATCACTTCGTTCGATATGCTGACCACCAGAATTGGCTTGGTTGGTATGACGCTTCATTTGCAATCCATCCTTGCCCGCTATGACAGCGGGACCCTAACCGGATTTACAAATACTCTGGGCCCGATCAATTCCATTGTTGTTCGCGATACAGACGTTGCGTATTTATCTATCGAAGGAGATGGTATCTATATAGCGTCGAATCATTGGTCAGTATTAACCAAATTAGTCAATGCCGATCAATCTTCAGTCCTTTGTGTCCGCGATAATACTATTATAGCACTTGTCAATGGGACGCTAAAATATAGTCTTGATGGGAAATTTTTTTTTACAGCTAACGGGACTGAACCTCTTAACCCCATTACTGCCGTAGAAGCTATCACTTCCAAGATGTTAATTGGTGTCGGCGGCAATCTGATCTATCGATCGATCAATAGTGGCGCGACTTGGACAACGGTTCTCGATACGTCAGTATTATTTAATTCTGTTTATATCGATACTGCCCGGCAGATCTGTTATGCCGGTGGCTCGGGGCTGCTCCGGTCTCTTGATAATGGCTTGCGATGGGACCCTATAACGAGCCTTTTCTTTACTCCTCTTTCCGGGGCCGTTATCGGAGCAAGGGATTGCTCCGGTACATTTTATCTCGGCCCGGATAGTACGATCCATGGTGAATTATACCGATCGATCAATCAAGGAAAATTCTTTCAAAATGTCGGGCCGGCATTTTTATCATCGACCAAACTTAAAAAAGCAGTTGTCCTTGATCGAGGGTCAACAGTCTTTTGGCTTAATAAAAGCGACCTCTTGAGTGTAACACATATCGGCATCGATAGCGCCATACCCGATCTGGTCAGGGACCGGGTTATCTATAAGACCGATACGACACTTCATAGTTCACTCTGCATCAATGCACCTGTTGCTCAAGGTACGTTCTCGCTGAGTTACGATCAATGCACCGGCATTTTCTTAGATTCTCTCATTCCAACACCGTTTAATCCGGCCTTTAGTATTTCTTTCAGGCCGCAACTGCTTGCTGATACAACGCTTCCGTTTACCATAACCTTTAAGGCAAAGCAAGTCGGCCCAGATAGTGGCACATTCCGGATCAGGTACCATTCCCCAACGACTCAAAATGTCGAGAATGTAACTTTTACCGTTCATGGGTTCGGAGAAACAAGCGGCGCTTTCCTTTCGCTGCCGAAGACCTCAGTTGAGTTTGGTACGGTCAGTGTAGACTCCATCCGAAAACGAACGATCACTTTTTCAAATCTCGGTTGCGATACTTTAATGATCGATAGCATAGTCACCTCCAGTAAGACTTACTTCCCGATCGATGAAAAAGTATATCCGATCCCGTTGCTTGAAGGAAAGAATTACTCATTCGAAGTTCGCTTTACCCCGAATGCCGAAGGTGAGTATCTTGAAGCGATAACGTTAGCTACGTCGCTCGGTACACGCTATATTACCCTTCATGGATTTGCAGCTAAGAATGGCGGCACAGATACAACACAAGATGTCGTTCCTATTGTCGATCCGGGCTCCGTGAAGATTTTTCCTAATCCCACCCACTCTACAGTTCTTATTTCCGGAATCGGCAAACAAAACATTTCAGACTTAGCAGTGATCGATGTATTAGGTAATAAACATGCTCCGGTGATCCTCAACCGAACTGATGAATTACTTGCACTTGATCTTTCATCCCTTCCGGCTGGGAATTATATCATCATCTCAAACACTCTCAGCTTACGCCAAAAGATCATACGATATTGAAACACCTCAGGATCATATTCATATTGCTGGTTCTCGTTACTTCTCCTGCGATCGGTCAATGGAAGAAGGTGTTCGATATGCAATCGCTGGGCAGCGCCGCATTCTTTCTTAACCCAAGTGTCGGTTGGATTGGCACCGGTAATTATCCGTTTGGCTCGTTAGGAGCCATCTTTTATACTACTAATGGCGGTGCAACCTGGGGGCGGTCATTCATGCCAAATATGAATCTGGTCGGCCAAGTCACCGATATTTATTTTGTCGATTCGACCCATGGATGGGCTACGATCAGAGAAGCAATCGAACACGGATGGAGTGGATTATATAGAACCTTCGATGGCGGCCAAAGCTGGCAGCTTTGGTACCAGACTACGTTTCCGATAGCGATCAGACAAAACTCAAAGGGCATTTTCTTCACGGCACGTCTCGAAGGGGTTCAACGATCGGTTGACGATGGGTTGAGCTTTCAAACCATTCTTGTAAATAGTGGAGCACTTGGCCTCGATCTCGATGAGAAGCTCGGCATCGTATCGTCTGAAGCAACCAATACTTATAATGTAACGACCGATGGAGGGCTAAGCTGGCATCCTTTCACCTTAAATCAGGAAGCATGGGGTTCATTCGTCGATGCGGCAACAAATAGCTTGTTCGTCTCCAGCGAACGAGATAATAAATTCCCCGGCACCTCATCGATAATTGCTTCGATCACCCCGACGGGCGTAGCAGCAACACAATTGTTTATAGGCAAAGGCGATGAACTCACCGGTGGCATTGCCGGTAATAAAGGATGCCGCTCAGTGATCTATGTCCAGAAACAATCGGGCGATGGCACCGATGGGCTATTGCGCTCAACTGATGCCGGTGCGACATGGGTGCCAGTCAGAGGCCCCTATAACTTAAACGATAAACGCTTTGCCGTAACCGGCAACGGAGCTGTTGTCTATGCTTTCGATGCAAACGGAGGAGTTTGGAAAACATCGAATG